>NZ_JRWK01000006.1 GCF_001729965.1 Methanosphaera sp. WGK6
GATGATGTAACAATCTATGGAAGAAACTCAACATTAGATGTTGTCATTACTAATAACACTATTGGAAACACTACTATTAATGTAACTGTAATTGACAGTGAAACTAATAAAACAATTCCTAACGCTGATGTCATTGTAACTCTTCCTAATGGAACAAACATCACAGGTAAAACCGATGAAAATGGTAATGTAAATGTACCTGTGGACATACCTGTAGGTGAAAACAATATAACAGTAATATATAATGGAGATGACACTTATAAAAGTACTAATACAACTGTAACAGTTAATGTAGAAAAACGTGAAAGTGATATAAATGCTGCTGTATCTAATAATACTGCGGGTAATGTAACTATTGATGTCACTGTTACTGATCTGGTTAATGGTACTCCAATAACTAGTGGAAATATCATAATTACCACAGAAAATGGTACTATTGTTGGTAAAGGTAGTGTAGATACTGATGGTGACGCTACTATTATAACTAACATAACCAATAGTGGGGTTTATGATTTAATTATCACATATGAAGGTAATGAAAACTATACTGAAAGCAGTACTCTAGTTAATGATGTAAGTGTTGTTGGTAGAGAATCTGAAGTTATTGCTAGTGTTCTTAATAACACTGTTGGTAACACAACTATTGAAATTAATTTACATGACTTTGTAACTGGTGAACCTATATATAATGCTGATGTTACTATAACTCTTCCTAATGGAACTGAGATTGTAGCTATTACTGGTACTGATGGTAAAGTTAATGTAACTATGAATCTTTCTGTTGGAGAGAACACAATTATTGTTAAATTCAATGGTGATGAAACTTATAATGCATCTAGTACAACCGTTGATATCAGTAGTGTTAAACGTGATAGTTCTACTAGTGCTAATATAGTTAACAACACTGCTGGCAATGTAACTGTTAATGTTACTGTAGTTGATGCTATAACAGGTGAGATGATTGTCAGTGGTAATGTATCTGTAATAGATAATAATGGAAATATTATAGGTAATGGTTCTATTGTCGATGGTAATGCTATTATTGTTACTAATATTACTCAAACTGGTGATTATACATTAAATGTAAGTTATAATGGAAATGAGGAATACATGGGTAGTAGTACTATTCTTAATGATGTAAATGTTATTGGTAGAGACACCAATATTGACGTGGTTATTACTAATAATACTGTTGGGAACACTACTATTAACGTAACTGTAATTGACAGTGAAACTAATAAAACAATTCCTAATGCTGATGTTATTGTAACTCTTCCTAATGGAACAAATATCACAGGTAAAACTGATGAAAATGGTAATCTAAGTATTTCTGTTGATCTTCCTGTTGGAAATAATGACTTAAATGTAACTTATCCTGGTGATGAAACATACAATGGAACTAACACTACTGTAAATGTAAACGTTGGTAAACGTAACAGTTCTACTAGTGCTAGTGTAGTTAACAACACTGCTGGTAATGTAACTGTTAACGTAGTTGTAACTGATGCTATAAATGGTAACATGATTAGTAGTGGTGATATAACTATTCGTGATGATACAGGTTCTATTATTGGCACTGGTTCTATTGTCGATGGTAATGCTGTAATTATTACTAACATAATTCAAACTGGTGATTATACATTAAATGTAAGTTATAGTGGAAATGAGGAATACACTGGTAGTAGTACTATTCTTGATGACGTAAATGTTATTGGTAGAGACACCAATATTGATGTGGTTATTACTAATAATACTGTTGGAAACACTACTATTAATGTAACTGTAATTGATAGTGAAACTAATGAAACTATTCCTAATGCTGATGTTATTGTAACTCTTCCTAATGGAACAAACATCACTGGTAAAACCGATGAAAATGGTAGTGTAATAATTCCGATAGATGTTCCTGTTGGGGATAATAATATAACAGTAACATATGTGGGTAATGAAACATATGATGAAACTAGTACTACTGTGAATGTTAATGTAACTAAAATTCATAGTATAATTGTAGTTGACTCAGTAATAGGAGTTATTGGTGAAAATATCACATTAATAGCTTATGTAACTGATGAATATGGTAATCCAATTACTGGTGGTAATTTAGTATTTAAATTAAATGGTAAAACACTTAGAATTGATGGATCATTTAACAGTACAGCAGCACCACTTAAATTTAGTGTTGTTAATGGAACTGTAACATATACTTTAACTGCTGATTTATATTTAAGAAATGCTAAAAATTTATCTGCATCATACAGTGGATCAAAAAAATATACTGAAAATATATCTCAAGTAACAACAGTACAAATTGCTAAAAGAACAGCAGATATCACAGTAACAACAATAAATACCACAAAACAAGATAATGATATAGAATTAACAGCAACATTAACTGATACTACAAGAAATGGAACAAATATAACTGCAATAAATGAAGGATATGTAGTATTTAAAGTAAATGGAATTTCCTTAAAAGATATGGATGGAAACACAATACGTGTTAAAGTAGAAAATAACACTGCAAAATACATATACCATGTATCTGCAGGAATGGCTAGTGTAGATGGACAAGGAAATCTTAGAAACTATACTGTAGAAACAGTATATCAAAGTGATATATTCTATCCTGATGCAAGAAATACTACAACATTCCATGTTGAAAAATCTAATATAACTTTAAATATAGATAACATATTAATAAATAACACAACCAAAACAATAACAACTATATCTGGAAATATAACAGATTATAATGGAAATTTAGTGGTTGGAACAAATAAAGTATGTGTTAAAGTAAATGGAAAAACACTCAGAGATAATAATAATGATACAATGTACTTCACAGTAACAAATGGAAACATAAACCTAACAAATATAAATACAACAGGCATAAAATCATTCAATAATATAACAATAGTAACTGGTGAAAGACAAGCATACAATGCAGGACGAAATACAACAACACAACTAACAATAGTATAAAAAAGGAAGATTTCCTTCTACATACTATTTTTTTTATAACAATTTTTATAAATTCTTATTTTTGCACATATTATAAAATCATTTTTTATTTTTAGATATATTGGCTAATACCCTATTGAAAACAATTAATCTTAAACATAATACTCTTTTTTTAGCATAGTTTTAAACTCTTTTTTAACTAATAACATAACATAAATTAATGAGATTTAACAAATAATAGATTAATGTATAAAATGAATTAAAATAGATTGGAGGAATATTATGGATCTTAGAGCAGGAAGATTTGATGGACAGATGACTGATGATGCAGCAGCTTTTTCATCATCAATAGAATTTGATAAAAGAATATTTGAAGCTGATATAAACTGTAATAGGGCACACACTACAATGCTTATAGAAGAAGAGATAATTCCTAAAGAATCTGGTGAAAAAATATTAAAAACATTAGATAAATTAGAAAAAGAAGGATTAAGTGCTTTAAATCTTGACCCTTCATTTGAAGATATTCACATGGCTTTAGAGGATTATGTAACAAAAGAAATTGGTCCTGAAGCAGGTTTCATGCATACAGCTAAAAGTAGAAATGACCAAGTATGCACTGATATAAGACTAACCTTAAAAAATGAAATTGAAAACACGATAATTAATATTAAATCATTTATTAATACAATTGTGGAAATGGCTAAAGAGAATACACATACCCTATTTATAGCATATACTCACTTACAACATGCACAGCCAACAACTTTTGCTCATCATTTAATGGCTTATGCAAATGAATTAAGACGTGATTGTGAAAGATTAATAGATACTTATAAAAGAGTAGATATGAGTCCATTAGGTTCAGCAGCATTAACAACAACTGGTTTTCCAATTAACAGAGATAGAACTGCAGAATTATTGGGATTTAGTCAAGTTATGGATAATTCCATTGATGGTGTAAGTAGTAGGGATTTTGCTGCAGAAGCAATTTTTGATTATGCAATGTTATCTACAACTCTTGGTAAAATTTCTGATGAAATAGTAATTTGGAGTAGTTATGAATTTAGAATGGTTGAATGTTCTAACCAGTATTCCTCAACATCATCCATAATGCCTCAAAAGAAAAACCCTGATATAGCTGAACTTTCACGTGGAAAAAGTACAATAGCTTATGGTGAATTAATGACAGTACTTGCAATGATTAAAGGAATACCTCATAGTTATAATAGGGATTTACAAGAAGTAACTCCTCATTTATGGAATGCAATTGATAATACTAATGATATTCTAGGTATAGTGCATGGTATGCTTAGTACTTTAACAATTAATAAAGAAAGAACTGAAGAATTAGCAGGAGCAAATTTTGCAACAGCAACAGAACTTGCTGATGTAATAGTAAGAGAAAAAGAACTTCCATTTAGAACAGCACATAGGATTGTTGGAAGAATAGTGTCTGATGCTATTGAAGAAGGTGTAACTACAAATGACATAGATAATGATTATGTAAATAAAGTTGCAAAAGAAGTAACTGGTGAACCATTAGATTTAGGTGAAGAATTAGTTAATCAAGCATTAGATCCTCTTAAAAATGTTAAGTCAAGAACTGTTAAAGGTGGATGTGCACCTGGAGCAGTAGAAGAATCTATTCAAAATATGGAAAAATTTCTTAAAGAATAAGAGTAATAAGTAATATATAAAATTATATTACTTTAATAAAAATTTTTAATGAAGATGATTTTAATGGATGATATTAATATTTACTGGTATGTTGCAGCAATAATTGTTGGTTTTCTATTACTTATTTATCCACCATTAGTAGCATACATAATAGGTTTATTTATGATAGCATATGGTGTACTTCAAATAATTAAATAGTTCTAATTAAATCAAGAGCTTCACCAGGTTCTAGTATGCCTGCACGTGTTTCTCTTAAAACTCTTTGTATGGAAAATGGTCTGTACTGAGGATATTTTTTATGAACTTGGACTACTAATGGACATCCATACCCTTTTATTTTTTTCACTGAATAATTTGTGACTACATTTTTAATTTCTGATTTTTCCATTCTAAATAATGCAGGTAGGTTTATTCTAATAATATCCTCTTTTTCTACAATTGATTGTGATCCTGTTGATAATAAATCTCCATAAATCATCATATGACAACCTATTTCTTTAACTTTTCTAGATACTTCCCCTTCTATATGGCTAGAACATCTTCCACAAGGATGTATTTTTCCTGTTAGTGCATCATTAATTATTTCACTCATGTCTGTTTTTATATATTCATGTGGAACATTTATTTGGGATGTTAAATTATCAATATTATATCTAAATTGTTTTGGTAATACTATTGTACCTGGATTTACAGTAAGTGCAATTACATTAAATCCTAATGCTTTAGCAAGTATTGTTGAAAAACTACTATCTACACCACCGGATAATGCTACTGCTACTTTTGTATCAACAAGAGGTGTTCTATCTATATTTTCTCTAATATAATTAGCAACAATAGTATTGTCATAGGGAGCTTTCTGTTTTTGAGATAGTAATTTGTATAAATTATTGAATATATCTTGATATTTATCGGGAATTACATTATTATCTATTAATTTTTTTGTATGTTTTACAGATAGTTCTAGTTGATATTCTTTTAAAACAATGTCTGTATAAGAAATTACATGGATTGAGTTAACTTTTAGTTCTTCTCTAAGTTTTCCAACAACCCAACCACCTTTTCCAATAATGATTGATTTTTCTGGTCTATCGGGTGTTATGATAGTTAATTCATCATTTTCATAATATAAATCCTTTATTTCTGGTTCTACATAATCATGACCTATATCTTCTCTTATTTTAATTATTTTATTGATTATTTCTTCTTTTGTATACATATAATACCCTAATTTTTTTCATATATTTTTATTCTGTAAGATGTATTGTTATTGTCATAGATTGTATGATAACCTTCTATATTTGTAGTATTACTTGTTGAATCAATATAATACTTCGCATTTATAGAATTTAATTTATTTTCTAATGTTTCATTATTTGCTTCAAGTACTCTTGGAATTGTAGTGTAGGTGTATTTTTTAAGATACCAACTAAATACTACTCCTCTATCTGAAGATATGTTTTCATTCACTAATTGATGATTATAGTTGTTCAACCAGGTTGCTGCTTCTTTTTCTTCATTTGTATGAGGGTTTTCGTGTGTTAGTGATGTCATGTAACTAATATTAATTGGTATTAGTATTATGAGTAGTATTACTAGTATAGTGAGTGTTGTTTTCTTATTTTTTGTATTAATTATTGATGTCACATATTCTATTCCCTGTATCATGAAGTAAATTACTGGTATGAATATTGGTAAAATATATCTATCAACTTTCACGGGGTGATATGAATGCATTATAATGAAAATTCCCATCCATATAAACATAATCATATCAAGTTGTTCAAAGTTTTCGGGAAGTGTTTTGTATAATAATAAAAGTATACCTACAAAAAGTACTTCTGTGATAATATAAGATATATGAGTATAACTAATTATCATAATAATTGATAAAATAATAATTACACCTAACGAAATTTTAGTTTTCATATCCTTATTTTCATAATTTCTAAAACAACCAAACAATAACTTTAACAGCCCAATAATCATAAAAAATAAAATAACAAATGATAAAATACTAGGAATATTATGTACTGTTGATAAGATAGCATTGTAATCAGTACTCACATGTAAACTAGTTAAAAATTCAGGCATATTTTGAATATAATACCATGGATTTAATTCATAGCCAATATTAATTGAAGATACCTGACTACTACTTGATACTTCTATAAATTGACTTAAAAAGGGAATAGTGCCCTGTTTTATAAGATAAACTCCTCCAATAATAACACTGATAATAATTATAAATAAAAATAACTTTTTAAAATTATTCTCATTTAATTGTTTTTTTAATTTATTGAAATTTAATGCAAGATAACTAATCATTACCAAAAGAATAAATCCGCCAGTAAATCTTGTGAAGAATGCAACAACAAAACATAAAAATGCAACATAATAATAATTAAAATTATCATTAAGACCTTTTATTGTAAAATAAACCGCCCATACACTAAAAGCAAGAGATGGAAGATCATTAGAACCAGTAACAGCCCATGTTACAACAAGAGATAACATTGAGAAAAAGATACTACCAACAAAAGATATTTCTGGACTAAATTTCTCATTAAATATTTGATAAATTCCAAGAATTAATATAATAAATAACACACCAGAAACTGCAAACATTGTTGTCTCAGATATAAATCCTAATTGGAAAGGAATTGATACTAAAAGAGATAATACTGGTGGTACACTTAATTGACTACCAATATTTATATGAGCAAATAACATTGCATTTTGTAAATAAACAAAAATATCCCAGTAGCTAATACCACGAATACTCTGACAATAAACAAGAATACTTGTATAAAAAACCATAAATATGGTTAATACTATAAATAATTTATTTTTCAATGATTTCATGTTTAAATGTACCATTATAATCCCCTTTCAAATTTCAGTGTTTCATTAATATAATTTTTATAATGTTCCGAATCAAAATTTTTGGTATGACTTCCTAACTGATAACTATTTTCATATATTGTAACATCACCAATTTCTTTCACAATAGTTAAACCTGGAAAATCTAATTTCTTAAAACTATTTGTATCAACATACAATGAAGCTGCATGATGTGTATTATTTTGAGATAATATTTCTTTGGAAAATAGTTGTGAACCATTCTCTGAATATAAATCAGGAACTCCTCTTTGAACATAAATATTAGTATACCATGTAACTGCTGGCCAATTATCAGAATAAATAATTGTGGTATTATCTATTTCAGGATAATTTTCAATAATCCATTCACAAGAATCTTCAACATCCCTATAATGATTAGCTTGTGGAATTTGACTTAAAAATACTAAACTATTTAATATAATAAATATCACTAAAATCACTGATACAATAGATGATACTTTAATATTTTTAAATGTAAATCGTGAATCAATATACTTATAAATGCTACTAATTGTGCATGTTATGAAATAAGCTATAAATGGAAGTACTGTGATAAAATACCTATCATTTTTTTGTAGATAATATTGACTGGAATACTAAATAAACTACAAATAATGAAATCATCAGTAAATCATATTCTAAATATTTAATATTATATTTATTTCCAAGTAACCATATAATTCCCATAACTATTAAAAATAATATAATTGTTACTATATATGATATTTGATTCATAGTTAATAAACAAATAATACTTAAAATTATTCCAATAGTGATAAATATCTTATTTTTCTTATTTTTAAATTTAATATCACTTGTTTTAATTGTATGATACATATTATGAAATATTAATATAATTCCAGATATCATTAAAATAATATAAATATATGCAAGTATTGTTGGTATATTGCCCATTGGATTAACAATAGCATTAAATGTACTATTAGGTGGTACTATACTTGATAAATAATTAGGTATATGTGTAATATAATACCATGTATCTGGCAAGTATCCTGAATCTATAACTTGAACATTTGATACAGTTCCACTAAATTGATCTAAAAATGGAAATGGTGTTCCTAATACTTTATTAAATTGATTTAAAAACCAAGAAATACTTAGAATCCCTAGTGTTCCTCCAAGAATAATGTCCTTTATCTCATTTAAATTTACTCTATTTATGATAATATAGAATATCAATGGAAAAATCATGACACCTGCAGTATATCTTGATAAAAAAGCATATGCTGCAATAGGTATGGCTAAATAATAAAATTTAGTATTATATTTATGTGCAACTAGTACTAAGTATACTGTAAGTAATGTTCCAGTTACACCAATAATATCATTTCCACCAATAGCAACCCATGAATAAAGTAAAGTAAATGTAGCATAAATTAAACTTCCAACAAGACTAGTATTTCTATCAAATTTAAATCGTAGTATCAAATATAAACTAACAACGCCTAAAATATAAAAAAATACATCTAAATTAAATATAATTTCTTCATATGGATGTCCAGCTATTAAGAAGAATTTAGATATTATCATAGGAAGAACAGGGGCTATACTTTGCACATCACCCCATCCCATTTTAGAGAATGTACGTGCATTTTCTAAATATAAATAAGTATCCCAATTACTAATTCCAAGAGTATATTGATTTAATAACTTTGGAATACTAATAATTAGTAATATACCTATTATAAATAGTATGTAATATAATTCTATCTTATTATCTTGGATAATTTTATGAATCTTATTTATCATTTCTAAACTCCAAAAAATATCATTAAATTATTGAAGATATTTTTTTTATTATAAGATTGTATGTTTTTAATTAGAATTATATTTTTAACATATTATCCTTTAATTATTTAAAAAAAGAAATACTAGTTAAACATTAATTATTTAACCAGTGGCTGAAGTTTAAGGTAAATATTATTTTTTTTATAAGAATATTCTATTTAAATTAATGTTAATAGTCTAAAATTTAAGTTTAACTACTAATTCAATATCAGATGCTTTTACTGTTTTTCTTCCTGAGTGTTTTGCTATTTTAACAGCTTCTGCAGCTATATCATTTCCGAGTTCTGTTAATACTTTTGATAATTCAATTTTTGCGTTTTTTGTTGCTCTTGGTGCACCTGCGTTAGATAAAATTCTACCTATTGGTGCAATTGGTAAAGTTTCCACATTATCACCTCTATATTTAATAATCTATTTTTGTAGTATTTATATGTATTGTTTTTTAATTTCTATTTATATTATCTCTTTGATGTATAATATGGGTTTAATTAATTGGATTTATAATGTATATTCTATAATTAGTAAGTATTTTTAAATTATATCTTTTTATTGTCAGTATTTACTTAATTTTAAGTATAAGTTTATTAAGTATTAGGTACTTTAAAAAAAACATTTATTTCTTTAATCATAGATTAAAATAAAATGATAGCTTTAATCATACATTAAAATAAGCTGTTTTATAAATAATAAAAAATAAAAAAAGAGTTTAATACTTACTTATATTAGTTAATTTAGTAAATAAATATTATTTTACGTATAATTTTATAAAATAATTGTTTATTATTAATTATATTATATTATTTTAAATATACTATTATTAATATCATGTTTAACTAATTTTTATTATTTAAAATAAAATAAAATAGTAATATATTTTAATTTTATAAATTAAACTATTTTAATTCTTTTTTTTAAAAATATTATTTTTTGACTATATGGGACTTTAAATAAGGGATTATCATTATCTTTTTCAAGTAATAGAATAATTATATATAATTATTAACATAAATATTATTTAATGTTAAATCATTAAAAAATACTAATTATTTCATAAAAAATCAAAAGAAAATGATTTAAATTTTTATAATCACATTAATTGAATTTTTAGAACTAAATACTATAGGGAGTATATTTTTTGAGTCGAATTGCTATATTAGAAAGGGATAAATGTCAACCAAAAAAATGTAATTATGCTTGTATTGAATACTGTCCAGGAGTAAGAATGGAAGAAGATACAATTATAATTAGTGAAGATGATAAAAAACCATTAATATCAGAAGAACTATGTTCTGGGTGTGGAATCTGTGTAAATAGGTGTGTATTTAATGCAATTAGTATTATAAACTTACCTGAAGTATTAACAGAACAACCAATACATAGATATGGACAAAATAGCTTTGAGTTATTTGGAATGCCAACAATAGAAGAAGGATCTGTTGTAGGATTACTAGGACCAAATGGTATTGGAAAATCAACAATACTAAATATACTATCAGGACAAATCATACCTAACTTCGGAAATTATGAAGAAGAAGGTTCATGGGATAATGTAATAGAATATTTCAAAGGTTCACAACTACAAAATTACTTTAAAAAACTAAGTAATAATGAAATAAAACTAGCATACAAACCACAAATGGTAGATCAATTACCAAAAGTAGTAAAAGGAAAAGTATCAGAACTACTAGAAAGTGTAGATGAAAGAAATAAATTAGATGAAGTAGTTGAAAAACTAGAACTAAAAACTACTTTAAATAGAAAACTAGATAAGCTATCTGGTGGAGAATTACAGAGAATAGCAATAGCTGCAACAGTATTAAGAGATGCAAATTTCTACTACATAGATGAACCAACATCATGGTTAGATGTAAAACAAAGATTAAACACAGTAGAAGTAATACGAGATCTAACTGAAGAAAATCGTAATGTACTAGTAATTGAACACGATTTAGCAACACTTGATGCAATGAGTGACTATGTACATGTAATGTATGGTGAAGAAGGAGCATATGGTGTAGTCTCAAAATTAAGAGGAGTAAGAGTAGGAATTAATGCATATATAAATGGATTTTTAACTGAAGAAAACATAAGAATACGAAAACAACCAATAGAATTTGAAATAAGACCACCAAGTGATTTAATAGAATCAGAAACAATAACAAAATACACAAATTTCCATAAAAAATATGATAACTTTGAATTAAAAGTAGATGAAGGAGAAATAAATCAAAGTCAAGTAATAACAGCATTTGGACCAAATGGTATAGGTAAAACAACATATGCAAAAATATTAGCTGGTGTAACAGAACCAGATTCAGGGGATGTTGAAGAAGAAATAAAAATTGCATATAAACCACAATATATATTATCTGATTTTGAAGGATCTGTACAAGACTTTTTATATATGCATGCAAGAGGTTATGGAACAAATGTATTTAAGACTGATATTTCAAAACCATTTGACTTAGATAAAATTTTAGATAAACAAGTAAGTAAATTATCTGGTGGGGAATTACAAAGATTAGCAACAGCAGTAACACTATCTCAAGATGCAGATGTTTATTTACTAGATGAACCTACTGCATTTCTTGATGTAGAACAAAGACTCAAAATAGCAAAAGCAATAAAACATTTAATTACAAGAGATGATACATCAGCAATAATTATAGATCACGATATAGTATTTATTGACTACATATCAGATAGAGCAATGGTATTTTATGGAAAATCAGGTTCTTCTGGTCATGCAACAGCTCCAATAAACTTAAGGGATGCGATGAATAAATTTTTATCTGATGTGAAAATAACATTTAGGCGAGATAAAGAAACAAACAGGCCAAGAGTAAATAAACTAGAAAGTTATCTTGACCGTGAACAAAAAGAAAAAGGTGAATATTACTATCTTGAAGAATAAAAAACTTCAAATGAAGGTGAAATAATGCATATAATGATAATACCAACAATGGGATGTCCAGCAAACTGTAGTTATTGTTGGAGTTCAGAAACAACATCACTTGTAATGTCAAAAGAAACAATGGATGATACAGTAGAATGGTTAAAAAATTTTAAAAAAGAACCTGTAACATTCACATTCCATGGTGGTGAACCATTATTAGCAGGTTATGATTTCTATGAATATGCATTAAATAAAATTGCTACTGAATTAGATTTCTTATATCCTGCATTTGCCATACAAACAAATTTATGGTTAATGGATGATCATTTAGCAGAATTATTTAAGAATTATGAAGTACCTATAGGTAGTAGTCTGGATGGTCCAAAAGAATTAAATGATATTCAACGAGGAGTAGGTTACTATGAAAAAACAATTAAAGGTTATGAAATTGCTAAAAAACATGGTCTTAGGGTAAGTTTTATTAGTACTTTCACAAATTATTCTATTAAACGTAAGGAAGAAATCTTTAATTTCTTTAAAGATAATGGATTTAATCTGAAAATACATCCAGCGCTACCCTCAATCAAAAGTCATAAAAGTGATAATTTTACACTTGAACCTGAAGATTATGGTGAATTATTATTATATTTGTTAGATCAATATCTTGACTTAGCAGATAGAATTGAATTAAAAAATATAGATCATTTATGTAAAGGTGCATTTGTACGTAAAGGATTAGTATGTACTTATGTTGATTGTATGGGAAGTACCTTTGCAGTAGGACCTGATGGTAGTATTTATCCATGTTATCGTTTTGTAGATATGCCTGATTATGTTATTGGTCATGTATCTGATAAACCAACATATGATGAATTGATGGATAGTAAAGCTGAAAAATTATTGCTTGAATATAAAGACTTTGTGGATGAAGATTGTAAAAATTGTAAGCATATTGATTATTGTAGGGGTGGTTGTCCATATAATGCTCTTACAATAAGTAATCATGAAGTTAACTGTGTTGACCCTCATTGTAAAGCATATAAAATGATTTATGATGAAATTGATGAAGCTTTAAATCAAAAATTAAACATAGCCTTTGATGAATTAAATGATGTTGTTGAAAAAGATTTTAATTTCACATTAAATGTTGGCTTTGAAAATCAGGAAAATAACACAGGTAAAAAGTTTACTGTAATGGATATTGCAATGAAATAATTTCTATTTTTTTTAATATTGTGGAATTAAGTTATATTCCATACTTATTTTTTTTTATTATTAAGATTTCTATAAATACTGATTCAACACTCTTTTTTTTTAAAAAGAAATACAATGGTTTTTAAACCATTATGGTAGAGGTATATGTACATCATCTACATTAATATTGAATAAATGTGGTTTTTTATTCTTTTTAGCTTCTCTTATTTTTGTTGTTAGCTCTTCAAGGGATGTTATATTATCTGATTCTATATCATAAGCTTCAGCTATTTTTATAAAATCAGGGTTATTTAATGTTACCTGGTATTGTGGTAAATTGGCCATATCCTGCCATTGTTTTATGATTCCTAGAAGATTGTTGTTAATGATGAATATGATAATTGGTAGTTTGTATGTACTTATTACACCTAATTCTTGTATTGTCATTTGTATAGATCCATCACCTGTTGTGGCAAAGATTATATCGTCTGGTCTTGCAAAAGATGCTCCAATACTTGCAGGTATTGAATAACCCATTGGACCAAAACCTCCAGGGAATAACATTTGGGATTGTTTGGTAATTGTGGAATCTATTGTTAGGTATGTTGGTGTTGTTCCAGCATCAATTGTCATAGTTATGTTATCTGTTACTTCATTAAGTATGGTTTCTATAACTTTTTCTGGATGTAGTTTTTTTGTTTCACAGTATACTTTATTTTGTATATCTTCTTGGTTATTTATTCTAATTTTCCATTTATTATTATTTACTGGAAGTTTATTTTCATTTAGTTTGATTAAAAATTCTTTTATGTTATTGTTATAGAAGTATTTTGCATGGTTTTGTTCTTTTTTTGTATTAATTTGTACTATGTTTTCAGTGTTTATGTGACTTGTTGTTCTGTCACTTAATCTAGAACCAAAAGCTAGTATTAAATCTGCATGTTCTGAAGCATAGTTTGCTTTCTTAGTTCCTCTGTTTCCAATTAATCCAAGATTTCTTTTATTTTCTTCAGATAGTATTCCTCGTGCATGGTATGTTGTAGTCATAGGTATTTTTGTTTTTTCAATAAATTTGATTAATTCATTTGTTGCTCCTGCATAATTAACTCCAGAACCTACAATAATTAATGGTTTTTCAGCATCTTCTATTAATTTAATTACTTCTTTAATATCAGATTCGAGTGGTGCTTTTATTTTATTTCCTTTTATTACTTTGTGGTCTACATTCATTGGTTTAATTTGTATATCTTTAGGTATGTTTATGTGAAAGGGGCCTGTTATTCCTTGTTCATTATTATTAAAAATTTCTTCAATGTTATTCTCTAATTTTTCAGGAGTAGATGAATAAAATGATTTTAAAGTAATTGGTTTAAATACAGTATTAATATCTAAATCTTGGAATGAATCAGTTCCCTTATCTTTCTTTGAAACATCTCCTGTTATAACAATAAGAGGAACATTATCCTTATATGCTGTGGATACACCCATTACTAAATTCATAGCACCAGGACCCGCAGTAGCTAAACAAACACCATACTTGCCTGTTATACGTGCATATGCATCAGCTGCATGTACAGCACCTTGTTCATGTCTCATAAGTATATGTTTAATATTAGATTTACGAAGTGCTTCATATATTGGAATTATTTGTTCTCCAGGATAACCAAAAACATATTCAACCCCATATGATTCTAGTTTATCTACTAAATACTGTGCAATATTCTTGTTTATTTTCATGAATTACCTCCCTATTTTTTCTCTTGATAACTACCATTATATTCACCAGAACCACTAACTGGGAATACAACTGCTTGAGCTATTCTTTCACCTTTTTTAATTTTATATGAGTATTCTCCATTATTAACTACCATAAACTGGAGAGTTCCATAAAATCCTGGATCACCTACAGCTGTATGCACTGATATAAAAGAACGTAGTAAAGTAGATCTGGGGAGATATAACATAGTATATCCTTTTGGAATGTTAGTTTTACCCTCTATTGTAACACTATATGCTGTTTTTGGTTCTAATGTGTAAATATTGTCTTCACAGTTAATCTCTTCAAGTTCAGGTAAGTTTTTCTCATTATTAATTAATGAACCTGGTCCTACTTGTCTATAAATTTTGTCTAGTTTAAGATCTATGCCTGATGGTTGTATTGAATCCTTGTATTCTGGAAATAATTTTAATAATTCTTTTTCTCCTAACATGATTAAGGTCTCCTTTAATAATATTTATTCTTATTACAGTTATTTAATGTTAATCTTATAATGTTTATAAAACAAATATATAAATCATAAATATCATGAAAACATGAAACTAAATAATAGGAGGAGTAAAATTGGCTGAATTTATGGATTTAGTGAAAATATTTCTAAGAGGATTACTCATGGGAACATCAGACATAATGCCTGGTATTTCTGGTGGAACGATAGCTTTAATCACAGGAATATATGATAAACTAATTAGTTCTATAAGTAATATTAAACTATTATTTTTAAAACCACTATTTAAAGGAGATTTAAATGGTTTTAAGAATCAATTATTGGAAGAAATAGATTTTAAATTTTTCATACCTCTAGGATTAGGTATTATAATTGCAATGATTGTAATGGCAGGTATAATTAACTTTTTATTAACTGATTATGCTGGTTTCACATATTCATTCTTTGCAGGATTAATATTAGCATCCATCTATATATTATATAAACAATTAGATGCATTTAATATTAAATCAATATTAATCTCAGTAATATTTACAATACTAGGTTATATATTTGTAGGTTTAAATCCTATACAAGCAACACACTCACTACCTGTATTATTTATATCTGGATTTATAGCAATATGTGCAATGTTATTACCGGGAATATCTGGTTCATCATTATTACTATTATTAGGACAATATGAATATATAATTGAAGCACTTCATAATTTAGAACTAGTGAAACTAATAATATTTGTATTAGGTGCAGCAATAGGATTTATGGGAATGTCCAGAGTAATAAAATACTTACTTGAAAATCATAAACAAACAACAGTTGCTGGTCTTATAGGTATAATGATAGGATCTATGAGAATACCTCTACAACAAATAGTTGGAGTGCAAACAACTGCACTACCTATATGTATCATAATTGGAATAATAGGAATGGCAATAGTTTTAGTAATTGAATTAAAATCAAACTATGAATTAATATAATGGAGATATATACTTTGTATGAAAACAATTATAATCCAAATATAAACAAAACAATAATATATTATGATGAAATGACTGATGCATTAATAAATGCAATTCCAGATAACAAATCAAATCCTAGAATATTAGATTTAGGTTGTGGAACTGGTGGACTTGTAACAAAAATATTTAAAAGATTTCCTAAAGCTCATGTAGTATGTGTAGATATATCTAATGTAATGATTGAAATAGCAAAGGAAAACCTATCAGACTATGATAATGTTGAATTCATACAAGATGATTTTACAAAAATGAAATTTACTAGTAATTATGATGCAGTAATATCCTCAGTAACACTAAATTATCTTTCATATGAATCTAAAAAGAAATTACTTGAAAAAGTATATGATGCATTAAATAAAGGTGGTGTATTTTACAATGCTGACTTTTTAATGCCAAATAGTAAATATAATGATATACTAAATCAAAGAAAATTTGAAGAATATCTTAAAGAAAAAGATATATTAATACAAAATGCAACAGACAATGAAAAAACAAAGAAATATACTTCATCATTCACAGTATTAGGAATAATAAAATTACTTGATTCAATTGGATTTAAAGAAATTGATTTAATATGGAAATATTATTCAAATGGGGTTCTTGGCGGAACAAAACTATAAAAAAAAGGAGATGAACTATGTCTGACTTAAAAGAACATTTTAATAAAGCAGCAGAAGACTATGATAATTTAATAAATAAAACATTAATAAATTATGATGAAATGATAACTGCACTAATAAATGCAATACCTGATAATGAAGAACCAAGAATATTAGATCTTGGCTGTGGAACAGGAAACATAACACAAAAAGTACTAGAACGATTTCCAAATGCAAAAATAACATGTCTTGATTTATCAGATAAAATGATAAAACTTGCAAAAGAAAAACTAGCAGGCTATGATAATGTAGAATATGTATTGGGAGACTTCACAATAATTGATATAATTGATAAATATGATGCAATAATATCTTCATTAGCATTACATCATATACCTACTGATGAAGGTAAAAAGAAGATGTATCAACATATATATAATGCATTAAATGAAGGTGGAGTATTCTATAATGCAGATGTAATAAAACCAAATAGTAAATATAATGCAAAATTAAATGAACGTATGAATGATAAATATATGCAAGACAATGGAGTATCTAAAGATACTCAAGATAATCATAAACAAAAACGAGAAAATAATGATATTCCTATAACCCTTATAGCACATCTGAAACTACTTGAAGAAGTAGGATTTAAAGAAATTGATGTAATTTGGAAATATTATGCAAATGCAGTATATGGTGGAACAAGATTATAATTCCACTATACTATAACTTCCTCTTTTATAATATTAAAAAAGAGAAATACTATTTTTAAGAAAATAAATTTAAATAAAAAGAGTTATTTGGTAAGAAACCTAATTCTAAGCTTCTTCTTCACCAAATATTTGATTAATCATCCATGAAGGTTCAAATTCCATTAAATCATCATAAGATTGACCTGTACCTATAAATAATATTGGTTTATTAATTACATGTCCTATAGATATAGCTGCTCCACCCTTAGCATCTGCATCAGCTTTAGTTAAAATAATACCATCAATATCTATGACTTCATTGAATTTAGTTGCTTGTTCAGTAGCATCATTTCCCATTAATGCATCTCCAACATAAAGCACAATATCTGGTTGTGATACTCTTTTAATTTTTTTCATTTCATCCATAAGGTTAGCATTTGTTTGCATACGACCTGATGTATCAATCAATACAACATCTTTACCTGTTGCTTTTGCATGTTCAACAGTATCATATGCAACAGCTGCAGGATCAGAGTTACGTTCATGTTTTATTATTTTAAGATTTAAGTTTTTAGCATGATATTCTAGTTGTTCAATAGCTCCCGCTCTAAATGTATCTGATGCACCAAGTACTGATGAGTAATTATGTTTTTCAAGATATTTTGCTATTTTAGCAATAGTTGTTGTTTTACCAGTACCATTAATACCTACAAACATTATTTTATAAGGTTCTCCTTTTGATTTAGCTGCTTCAATATCACCTAATAAATCATAATATCCATTATCTATAATCTCAGTTATAGCTTTTTTAAGTGCATTTGTTGTAAATAATTCCATATCTCCTCGACGTTTAATTTTACGTCCTATAAGATCTTCTTTTACTGCTTCAACTATTCTGTCAGCAACATCAAATGCAACATCACCTTCAATGAGGGAAAATTCTAATTCTTCAAGAATTTCTTCAATATCTTCTTCTTTAATTGTTTTTTTAGTAATAAATCCAAATCTACTACCTTTTTCTTCTCCATCATATTTTGTTTCTTTTTCAGCATCTGATTTTTCTTCAGATTCTTCTTTAATTTCTGATGGTTCGTTAATAGTTTCGTCTTCTTCAGAGAGGGAATCTTCTAGTTTTTCTTCACTAGTATCGTTTGATTGTTTTTCAAGTTCTTCTTGTTCTGGTTCTTTTTCCTCTTCATCTTCTTTTTTATTTTTATTTCTTCGTAAGAATCCAAAAAATCCTTTTTTATCTTCTTTTTCTTCTTCAGAGTCAGATTCTTCTTCAGTTTCATCTATTGTTTCTTCTTCCAGAGGTTCATGGGATTTTTCTTCAGTTTCATCAGCTGATTTTTCCTCTTCTTCGTTAGATTCTACTTCTTCTGTTTCACTAGTTTCTTCTATTTCTTCTTCAACAGGTTCTTCAATAGATTCTTGTTCAGTTATTTCATCTTCAGGTACTGCTTTTTCTGAATCTTTTATTGTTTTATTTATTCGTTTACGTATGAAATCAAACAAGTTTTCACAATCCTTATTATATTTTTTTTAGGTGGCTATGTGTATTGTTTTATAATTATGTTTTTACTCAATAAAAAATGTAATGATTTTCATATGTTTTAAAGAATTGTTTAATAAATTTTTAAATAAAGAAATATTATAATGATTATAATTTAACATATCTTGTTATATTAGTTAATTTTAGAATTAATTAAATATTTAAAATTAGAAAATATTTTTTTTTTAGAATTAGTTTTATGGGAGTTGATAAAAAAAAGAGTAGAGATAACTAAAAGTACTTATTGTACTCCAGTTTCTTTCATTAGTCTTTCTGCTTCTGGTCTTTGTTTTGCAATGTATTCATTAATTTGTTGTAATTGTTCAGTTAAAGCTTTAACTAATTTTTCTACTTCTTCTTTGTCTTGTTTTAGAGTTTTTTCTGCTTCTTCTCTACTTTTTTTGATAGCTACTTCAGCACCTACACCCATGATGATGTCTTCGGATTTAAGTTCTGTAGTAATGAAACATCCTGCACCAATAGGTACTAATGTTTCTTTTCCAGCTGTTCCTTTAATACCTTTAACAGCTTCTTCAGCAGATTTTATATCATTTAATGATATATTTAGTTGCTCTAATTGTTTAGTAATTGTTTCTCCTTGTTGTTGTAATTGATTTATTTCATTAACCATTTGTTCTAATCTTTTTCTGTCATCCATAAGATTACACTCCATATGCTAATGGTGCAGTGTTGCACATTTAAATTAAATCTTTTACTACTGGATCAGTTACTTCATCTGCTGTAATTTCAGAAATATCTTCGAAGATGATAGAGTCTCTGTTTAATCTGTGTTTACTACCAAATTCAGAATATAATTTTTCTTGAACATCTTCTTCTTTTATTCCTTTTAATTCTCTTGTAAATGGTTTAACTTTATCCACGTCTAATAATTTTCCTTTTACTCTAAATATTTTTGTTTTCATAATGATCCCTCAAATAAGTTGAATACTTGGTCAATCCTTGCTAGTTCGGGTCCTGTAGTTTTATTTCCTACAATAACACCATTGGAATTTGCAATGATACATGCTCCTACGAGTTTAACTCCACGGTTAACCGTACCAATTTCTGCAGGTACACCTAATACATCTTCTACTAAATCTAATTCCTCTTCTGATGCATCAGGATGTACTAAAGCGCCTTTATTTGTTGCAACTATTGTAGAACCTATTATATCTAATCCAGCTATAGTACATTCAACAACTTCAACATCTAATGTACTTCTAATAATTTTTTTAGCTTTGTTAGATAAGTCAGGATTTACTAAAGCTCCATTATCATTAGCTACAATAATATTTCCTATTGCAGTTAATTTATCAGGCATAATTTCAACATTAATATCATGTTCACGAATAATATCTACTTCATGTGCGAAGATATATGGTGATACAAGTAGACCGTTAGAATTTCCAGCCATTAATGCTCCTGCTAGGTTACTACCACAGATTGGTGTTTTAATTATTGGTACATTTAATGTTTCTTTAATACTTTTTAAGTATGATTCTTGAAGTCCCGGTGAAACTATAGCAACATTATCCTTTGCTAAGATTGAAACACCTAAATTTGGGTTTCCATCAATATCAAATCTTTGTATCATATTTCTCACTCCATCTGTGAACTATTTTTTCCTATTAAATATGTATCAATATAATTTATGATGTACATCTCTTAAACATCTAAATTATATTTAAGTAGGTAGAGAGGTGATTAAGTTCTCTGTTACATGTATACATTATTATCTAAATCTTTAGTAACTCGTATCTATGTTAAAGAGTTAGATAACATAATAATCTCATAGTTAGCATTTAGTAAAAATTATTTATTCATCTACTAATGTTACTTCTACAGTTCCATCTTCTTCAGTAGCTTTAACTTTAATTTTTGATGGGATTTTTTCTCGTCCTCTTTCCCATATTTTTTCGTTAACAGCTTGATCAATGATAACGTCTTCAGCTTTCACATGTTTTTGAATGAATTCTCTGATGTATCTCATTGCTTTTGATGCCCTTTTTTGTCTAGGTACTCTTTTTACATCTCTTAGTGGAATTGTGTAAATTCTTTCCATTCTAATACACTCCTATACGTTTATTCTTATAAAATATAAAATTTAAACTACTAATGAGTTTATACTTTAATTTTACTTCTACTCCATTGTCTAGCTTTTGGATGAGTTCTTAATTTTCTTGCTGTTTTCATCATAGCGAAGATAGGAACTCTTCTGTTTTGTTTAGTTTTTTTAGCTAATCTTAATTTTTTAGGTAAAGTTTTATTTTTGCTCATTTTCCTTCCATCCTATAACTCTTGATTGTATATGTTGTGGGAATATTTCATCTGTGTTATATCCTTTTTCTTGAAGTAAGACTCTGATTTCCATTTCATAATCTGAACTATTATGAATATTACTTTCAGCTTTCTGAAGATTAAATAATCTATCACAAGTATCATTTATGGTTTTATAACCAATTCCTGTAAGATTTAGATACTGGATATTTTTACGATCTTCTAGACTTTGAATTTCTGAAAATGTTAATTTTGGAATTCTATCTTCTCGTCTTGTTCCATCAGCAATAATACTATATTCATCTGATAAAATTTCAAGAACTGTATGATGTATATGATTTATACCATTATTTGGGAAATTATCTTTAATAATCATATTAACTGCATCATTCAGGATTTCTTGGTCTAATTGTATGACTTTATGTTTAAAGTTCAGACTTTCAGCTGATTGTGTTGCAGGTATACTTGAATTAAATTTACCAAAGTTAATAGTAACTAATTCAACATCATATCCTAGTTTATCTAATATAACTGCCATTAATGAACTATCTTTTCCACCACTATATAATACAGCTGCTTTCATTTAAATACACTAATATTATATTTTAAGGTTATTTTCTTGTGATATGAATTTCATGCTTTTTGCTAGTTGTTTCCATTAAGATTTGTTTTACTGTAGCATCACTTACTGGTATTTGTAAACGTCCAGCTTGTGCTAATTGAATTAATTGCATTTCAATAGCATTTACAAGTTCTGCTTTTGTTAATCTTAAGTTAGCGAGTCTTTGACGTGCTTCTGGTGATAATATTTGTCTCAACGCATTTTTCTTCTCTTCTTCGTATTTTTGTCTCATTGCTTCTTCTTGTTGCATTTGTTGAAGATTAGCTCCTTGTTGTTGCTGAGCAGCCATTTGTTGTTGTTGAAGTTCTTCCATTCTTTTACGTCTAATTTCGTCAAGTTCACTCATTTAATACAACTCCTTCTATTTCATATCCTGGACTTTATTTACTAATTATAATTAGTATTTTGATAATTCAGGAATATCTTTAACTATTTCAGCAGCTTTTGCATCTAAGTAGGATTGACCTGCAGGTGTTACAGTTCTTCCTTCTGCTGTTTGTTGTACGTAACCAGCATCTTCTAATTGTTGTAATGCAGTTCTTATAATAGATCCACTACCTCTTCTGAATTTTTCAGGGTTGGTACCTCTATCTTTGTTGCCACCGTATTTAGTTTGTAATCTACTAATTCCTACAGGACCATCTACATATACTCTTCTTAATAAAGCTGCGGTTCTTACATACCACCAATCTGGGTCTTCAGGTCTGCGTTCTTTGTGAACTCCTGTTTTAACAAATTGAGCCCATGCAGGTGCGTCTATTTTATCATTTTCTTTTAATTCTTTACTTACTGCGCTAATTAAACTGTCAGCAGGTACATCGAATGCTGTTGTCATGGTTTAATTTGCCTCCTATTAAATTATAATGTTTTATTTTAAAGTTTGCCTATATCTTTAGAGATTATTTTCTCTTATATAATACAGCTACATTACCTCTAACATCAATTAATTTGGACTTTGTACCAGTAACAATTTCTTCTAAAAAATCATCCTTATTAGATGCGATTGTTCTAGAAAATCGTACTTTAACAATTTCTCCATCTTTTAGTTGACGTTTGATTTCTTCAATTACATTTTCATTAATACCGTTTTTTCCAACATTAATTTCAACTGCATTTAAAGAATTTCTCATTATTTCTTTTCTACTCTGGACTTTGCTCAAATTAAATCATACTCCATTAATTTATTTAACCTAGTTTTTCTTACGAGTGTAAGGGACTTTAACTAAATTACCACATTCAAGACATTTTCTTGTTATAGTGTCTTTAGAAAGTCTTACTCTTAAGTTAGTTCCTGGTTTAAGGAATTTGTTACAATTTTTACAAAACCTTCCTCGCCAATAATCAGGTAATGGTATATTATATTTAGTAGAGATATTACGAGTTAACTTAACATAACGATCAGATCGTTCTGGGTGATTGGAAAATTCCTTCTCTGCTTGTTCAAACAGTATTTGCATTCTCTCGAGTGCTATAGTGTTTATCCAATTAGGTCGTTTTCTTCTACTCAAAAATATCTAATCCTCTAAAAAATATAGAATATTCTTCTTAAGTGCAAGGAATGAAATTATGAAAAATACATAAAATCTAGATAGTAAACTTAAGAATAATAATATAATTTATGTAAACCTTTATTTAAATACCTTATGATACTATTGTCTATAAAAAATAGAAAATCACATATGAATTTAAAATTCACATGTTTTGTTTATTAATTTTTAAATTACATGGAGTTTAAAATTTTTCTCGAAAAATAATTTTTGGAAAACTATATATTATAGTTTTAACAATAATTAGAAATTTATTAAAGATATGTAAAATACTTTTCAAGATAATCAATATTACCTAAAGGAAACTCTTTTTCACCTTTAATAATTTCTGAAAGAATATCTGCAGTTTCCAGGGCATTTGTATCAGTAGTATCTAATTCTTGGACAATCTCACCATATGTTTCATAACTTTCAGATGTACATATCCCAAGAATCTCTGATGAAATATTTTCTCGTACTTTTCGATCTGGCCAATTTCTAGGCTTCAAACGTTTTTCAAGTACTAATGGATCACATCTAAGAACTATAATCATGTCAGCATTAGGATAATCCTGTGCAAGATGACCTTCAAAGATAATTAATTCATTACTGTCCTCTTTTATTTTATCCACAATAGGAATCATACTTTCAGTATCAACTATCTTATATCCACGAAGCTCATCAGTGCCTAAATTTAAATTATACTCTTCAAGTAAACTATTAATACTAATAAGCTTTGCATTCATTTTTTCTGCAACTAATTTTGAAACAGTACTCTTTCCAGTACCAGGAGTACCTGTAATAATAATTATCATAATAATCAAGGAATATTTTTTCTTTTTCAGCATTAAAATTATTTTTGTTATTAAAGTAATATGTGAAAATAAATTTATTTATAAAAAAAGTGTTAAGAAAGGAGGAACTTATAAAGTTCTTATAACATTTCTTATTTCATTAGGGTCTGATGATACTGGTGTAGGATCTTCACATGCATCAATTGCTACGTTAGGATCTTTTAATACGTGTCCTGTTACAATACATACAACACGTTCTCCTTTATCAATTTCACCGTTTTCAGCTAATTTTTTAAGTCCTGCAATAGATGCTGCAGATGCTGGTTCTACACCAATACCTTCTGTTCTTGCAAGATATTTTTGTGCTGCAAGGATTTCATCGTCACTTACAGTTTCTGCAGTACCATTTGATTCTTTAATTGCTCTCATAGCTTTAACAGAACTTACAGGTGCTCCTATTCTAATTGCTGTTGCAATTGTATCAGGATTTTCTACAGGAGTTACTGTTTCTGTTCCTGTTTTAACTGCATTTGCTATTGGAGCACTGTTTTCTGCTTGAATACCAGTCATCATTGGTGTGTCTTTAATGTATCCTGCTTCTCTGAATTCAGTTATACCTTTCCATATTGCTGAAATGTTTCCTGCATTACCTACTGGTAATATTATTCTATCAGGTGATTGCCATCCAAGGTCATGTACAACTTCAAATCCAATAGTTTTTTGTCCTTCAAGACGGAATGGGTTTATTGAATTTAGGAGATATAATTCACCATCTAATGCTAATTCGGTGATTGTTTCAAGAGCATCATCAAAGTTTCCATCAATAGCAAATACTTTTGCTCCATGGAACATTGCTTGTGCTAGTTTTCCTAAAGCTACTTTTCCTGATGGTAGTACTACTGCACATTTAAGTCCTGCACGTGCTGCATATGCTGATAATGATGCTGATGTGTTACCTGTGGATGCACATCCAACCATATCTACACCTAAATCAATAGCTTTTGTAGTTCCTACACTCATTCCTCTGTCTTTGAAACTTCCGGTAGGGTTTGATCCTTCTACTTTAACGTAGAGATCTACTCCTAGTTCTTCACCGATTTTTTCACATTTACAAAATGGTGTTCCACCTTCATCTAGACTTACTCTATTTTCAGCATTTACTGGTAAAAATTCTTTGTATTTCCAGATATTATCTCTTCTGTTTTCAAAGGTATCACGTGGGATGCCATCTACATTGGTTTCTACTTCAAGTATTGATCCACATTTTTTACATGTATATATAATTTCATTATCGTCGTATTCTTCTCCACAAGAAATACATCGTATCATTTAAATTCTCCTATTAAATTCTATTAATGGTTTAATTTGAATAAATTATCCCAATATTTTTTCATTATTATATTTTATTTATTTTCTATCTAATATTATTTATCTATTATATTGGGAATTTTTTAGAAATTAAATTAAAAATTATCTTATAAAAAAAAGTTATTTTGAAATAAGTGGGGTATAAGGATGTGTGAAGTATTAATATCATAAGTAGTGGTGAATAATGATATTTTTTTTCTAAAATAAATTACTGTAAGCAATGTATATGCTATAAAGTAGTTTTATGGATATTTATTTTTTGAATTTGGACAAACTAAACACTTTTCCTTATACTATTATTCTTATTACTTTTATTATTATATAAGTTTTTTTATAGTGATTTGATAAAAAAATACAAGTTACTTGAATAAGTCATATTATTTGGTAATAAAATTAAAGTAATTCTTAAAAATAAAATTTGAAAATTATAAAAAAATAAAATAAGTTTTGTTACTAATTAATAGTAACATTTTGTACTTTGATTGCATCGTTTGGATCTGTTTCTAAAGCATCATCAAATAAATATATTTCAGCACGTGCAGGACGTAAATTTGCATTATTTGTCATTGCTGTTCCTGATGCTTTAATTATTTGGTCTTGTGTAGGATTATTGGTATTCCATACTAGTGAACTATCTCCAATAACAGCATTATTAGAATCATAGAATATAACTTTCATGCTCAAATAACTAAAACTTTTATGTGGTGTTATATCACATGAAACAGTATACATACTATAACCCTCACTTTGAATTGAAACATTATTTATTTCAAGGGCATCACTAGATTGAGCTGAAGCTAAAGCAAAACCACTACTTCCAACAAAACTAATTATAAAAATAAGAACTATTGTAATAAAAGGGATTGTCCATAAGTAAGTATTATTATTTTTCATAGTAACTTGTGGTACATTATCTATATTAGAATTATCACCAAAATAGTGAACATTATTTATAATTGATGAAGTAGTACTTAGCTGAGCAGATTTGTCTTTTTCAATAAATGCAAATACACCTGCAATAATATAAAATACAAATCCCATTATACCATAAAGACTTATTCCAATTAATACACAAATTCCCGAAACAATATATTGAATTCCTGCAACCCGGTAATCTTTATCAAATAACCACATACCAAGAAGACCAAGAAGTCCTGCAAGCATAGCTATTATACCATTGACTATGAGTTCTGAACTAAATGCTGCTATAAAAAAATGTAAAAATAGCTCCAAGAATAGCAAATATACATCCAACTATTCCAAATATGTAATTTATTTTCAACTATTTCACCTCCTAGTATAACTAATTAAAACTTGTTTATTAATTTATTTTTCTAACTTAATATAATTTAATAAATTCATGTTTATTCATAAATTTATTCTTATACTATCTTTATATTTCTAAAAAACATGTTTTAATGATAAAATAGTTAATTTTAGTAATATATTTTAATTTTAATTAATTTAAAAATAGATATTATTAAAAAGGGGGTTATATATTATTTATATCAATTTGTTCTTTAATAATTGATTCTAGTACATCATCATCAATAGTATTAAGAATAACTTCATCAGCACCATACTGATTTGCTAATTTCTTAAATTCCTCATCACTTGGTTTTTCATCTCTTTGATAATATAAATCTTTTATAATTACTTGTTCTTTGATTAACACTACATGATACTTATATATCATTACACATCATCTCAATAAAAAAATAAATTAAAATAGGATTATTCTCCACCTATTAAGAAACTTATAACTACTATAATTATACCTACACAAATAATTTGTACAGCAGTTTTCAGCATACTTTCCTTTGAAATTTTTCCAAGATATGCTCCTAGCACAGCTAACATAACAAAACAAATTGTGAGTGTAGTGGCA
The DNA here is from genome assembly GCF_001729965.1 of Methanosphaera sp. WGK6. NCBI lineage: Archaea > Methanobacteriati > Methanobacteriota > Methanobacteria > Methanobacteriales > Methanobacteriaceae > Methanosphaera > Methanosphaera sp. WGK6. The sequence goes on from NZ_JRWK01000006.1 coordinate 28,010, forward strand.
AGTGCAGTGTAAATATCACCAATTAAGAAAAATGGAATTGATGGTATGAATGAACCCATAAAACTAGCACTACCATGAGTTAACATACTCATAAATACACGATACTTAGCTTCCTGGTGAATAATAGTATCATCAAGACTACGTTCTTCAAGAAGCATTTTACTTTCTAAATCACGTATATATTTTCCTTCTTCTGCATGTTCACCTACATATGAACCATAACCATTAGATAATGCTATAGCAATACCACCACTTAGTCCTGTAAGACCCACAGTAGTAGGATTTACATTTCCACCTGATGCTATTCCCATCAAAGCAGCTGTTAGGGAAATACTCATAACTGTTAATATTCCATCTAGTGAACCTAATGCAAGATATCTGCTCATTTCTATATAATCTTTAATAATTTGTTTTAGTGTAACATTCATATAAAATCTTTTTCTCCTATCTTCCCAATTGTTTATGTGCTTTTGCTAAATGTCCTGCTGCTAAAGCTCCAATTAATGATAATTCTCCTGCCAATACAATTCCACCAACAATTGAAGCATATCTTTCTACTTTATTAGAACCTTTTGCTCCAAGTAAATTAAGTGATTCTGTGGCTGTTTCAAGACGAGTACCTCCACCTACTGTTGCCACTGGTAAGTCAGGTAATGTTACACTGAAATATAAATCCCCATTATCGTTTTCAGCAGTTGTAATTCCAAGACTTCCTTCAACTACATGTGCAGGGTCTTGTCCTGTTGCTAAAAATATAGCTGCAACCATATTTGCAAAATGTGCATTATAACCATAACTTCCAGATATAGCAGATCCTACAAGATTTTTAGCATAATTTACTTCAACTATTGCTTCAGTAGTAGTTTTCAATGTTTTTTCAACCACTTCTTTTGGAACAATTACTTCTGCTACAACACTTTTTCCTCGTCCTTCAATAAGATTTACTGCAGCTGCTTTTTTATCTACGCAGAAATTTCCACTTAAAGCTAAAACCTGGATATCATTTTCTTTTTCTATTAGTTTTAATGCTTCTTCAGTAGCAATTGTCACCATGTTCATACCCATACTATCTCCAGTTTCATAAACAAATCTAGGATATACAAATCTTCCAACTATTGCTATTGGATCAATTTTTAATAATTTTCCATGACTTGTTGTGGATTCAGCTACTTTTTTTATCTCATTAAAGTTATCATTTATCCATTTTTTTAATTTATTTGCATCTATTGTATTTTTTGTTTTAATTACTGGGGATCTTGTCATTTGATTAGATAATATAGATACATTACATCCATCTGAACGTCTTATAACAGAACATCCTCTATTTACACTTGCAAGTAATGCTCCTTCTGTTGTGGCAAGAGGAACATATGTTTCAATAGTTTCTTCTTCATTATGTATGGTTATAGGTCCTGCTACACCTACTGGTACTTGTATTGTTCCTATTGGATTTTCAATGTTTTTCTTAGCAGTTTCTGTCATGTCAATAGAATATTTTGAAATGTGGTTAAGTTCAACACCTGTTTGTCTTTCAATAAATTTTCTTCGTATATCTGTTGCTTGATTTGCTGTGTCGGTGTATTTCTCTATTTCAAATATTTTTATTTCTCCAGATTCTAATTTTTCAATAATTTCTTTTTCTGTTAAGTCCATATAAATGCACCATTTTTAGGATTATTATATTGTTTATTTGTTTATTATATTATTAATAGTAATATTTTTTTACTTAAAAATAAAATGAATTTAACTATTTTTTTTCAATTTTTAGGAGGTTTTTCATATTTTTAAGTATATATTTTCTAAAAAAAAGATGATTGTATCTATGTATAGATACAATTTCCTGTTTGAGCGTTGGTAATGAATATTATTGTATTGTTATTATAAGTTTTTTATTATATTTACAATATCTGCAGGTCTATCTGCTACATGAACTCCATGTCCTGCTAGTAAATCTTTTTTGTTTTGTGCTGTTCCATCAGTTCCTTCAATAATTGCACCTGCATGTCCCATACGTTTACCTAGTGGTGCAGATACACCTGCAATAAATGATACTATTGGTTTTGTCAAATGTTCTTCAGCATATTTTGCTGCTTTAACTTCTGCAATTCCTCCAATTTCACCAAGCATTACTATTTTTTCAGTTTCAGAATCTTCTTCGAATTTTTTAAGAATATCTGTGAAGTTTTGTCCATTTACTGGATCTCCACCAATACCTACTGCAGTGCTTATTCCAATTCCGGAATTACTAATTTGACTAGCTACTTCGTATGTTAATGTTCCACTTCTAGATACTAATCCTACTTTTCCTTTTTGGAATATATGGGTTGGCATAATTCCTAGTTTACCAATTTCTGGGGTTATAATTCCAGGAGTATTAGGTCCAATTAGTATTGTATTATTTTCTTTTGCATATTCTACAATTTCCATAGTGTCTCTTATTGGAATATGTTCTGTTATAATAATAACTAAATCTAATTCAGATATTGCTTCAAAAGCTGCATCTTTAACATAAGGGGCTGGTATGAAGATGATACTTGCATTAACTTCAGGGTGATGTTTTTTGATTTCTTCTATAGAGTTATATACTGGAACTCCTTCTACTGTTTGTCCAGCTTTTCCAGGACTTGTTCCTGCTACTATGTTTGTACCATATGCTAACATATCTTTTGTATGAAATCTTCCTTGTTTTCCAGTAATTCCTTGAACAATTGCATGTGTATTTTCATCTAATAATATCATATTTTAACGCCTTTTATTATCTTATATATGAATAACTATAATTATATTATATTAGGTAGTTATTTTTTCTTTAATTTAATCATTATATTATATGTCATTGTTTAATATTAAATGTTTCTTAGTTTGTTTGTTACTCTTATTTTTTAAAATTATAAGCTATTATATTCTTATTAATTTTTTATGATGTTTATATAAAGTAATTGAGAATTTTTATAAAAGTTCTGGTACTAATCTTGTTTTTTCACTACTTTTCTAATATTCTCATACGATAACTTAAGGGTTCTGATAAGTCAATAAGATTACTATTCATAATAGCTGTAATACTAAATATGACACTTCCAGGTATAACATTTGCAGGTGTGTGTCTTCTAACAAGATATGTATTTTTATTTCCAAGAATGGCTCCCATCATTGCACCTGCAACAACACCTACTTGTTCCACATTTTGTACAGAAGCTATTATTATAGGATCATCTGTTTGACTTGAAACATAACCTACACCAGGTATATGTTTTGTTGAAGCAACACTACTACAACATACATCTCCTACAAAATCCATTCCTTTTGCAGCATCCATTGCAGATTTAGCAACTTTATCAACGAAAGATTCACCACAATATGTGTCAAAACCAATTATCACAGCATCAGGATAAAAATTAGGATTTAAATCAATAACTGCATAAGAAATACCTTCACCCGCATCTTTAGGGGTAGAGCCAACACCATTTAAATCATCAAAACCAAGAGCATTTTCTTTAAGTACTTCAAAAATTGCTTTATTTACTTTTTCAAGGTTGTCATCTTCTAAAACTGCAGTGATAACTATATCATCACCTGTTATATTACTAAGTCTAGAAAATATTGCACCAGAATCTTCAATTTTACTTAAACAACATTCAACATTGTTAATTAATTCATCACTACATGAAATATCATTATCTGATATATCTACACCAAAAGAAACCATTTTCATTTTTATTCAAAACTCCAAGTTAATTCTATATTATATTAAAATATATCTTTCAATAATCATAAAGTATTATCTTAAAAATTTTATGCTAAAAGAAATAGAAATATATGTAGTATTAAATCAAATCTAAAGGAGCGTATATGAAATTATAACTGGAGTATGTGGGTCAATAATAGGAAAAGATGAAGAAAGTATTATAGAACTAGTTCATAAAGCAATAAAACAGGATGTTGATTATATAGAACTACGATTAGATGTAATAGAAAATATAACATCAAAAAAAGCAACTGATATAATCAATAAAATCAGAGAAATAACAAATACGCCTATTATTTTAACTAATAGAACAAAAATAGAGGGTGGATTTTTTAAGGGTAGTGAAGAAGAGAGAATTAATATTCTTAAAGAAAATGCACCACTAGTAGAAATAACTGATATAGAACTAAGTACTAATGAAACATTAAGACAAAGTGTGATAGATACAGCCAATAAAACAATAATATCCTATCATAACTTTGAAATTACACCATCACAGAATTATTTACAAGACATTATAACAAAAGCATATAAAATAGGAGACATACCAAAAATAGCTGTAAAACCATTAACACTTGAAGATACATTTATTCTAGTAAAATTAATGATGGAAAATAAAAACATGATTGGAATATCTATGGATAAAATAGGTTCTTATACAAGAGTATTGGGTCCAATAATTGGTGCACCAGTAACATATGCTGCAATTGATGTTGAATCTGCTCCAGGACAATTAGATGTTAAAACAACAGCAAATATAATAAAACAATTAAAAAATTGATACTATGAATAATGAAGAACGATGTGTAATTAAGACTTTAAATAAACTAGGAGTAGATACAAGATATATTAGTTTATATCAGAATACAATTTATATTAATAATTTAAAATTTTCTAAATTCTCCAGAAAAAGAGAAGAAGAATTTCATGAAGAATACCCTGAAATACAAGTCATACGATTAAAGTTATTCCAGAAAATATGTATTAAAGTTTCACGTACTATAAAAAATCAAATTCATCCACGTGATGAAATATATATTAGTAATGATTCAACTCCTGAAAATATATTATTACATATACTCTTAGAACCTTATCAAAGAAAATATGGAATAACTCTAACAGATACATATGATTCTAGTAAAATAATAGCAAATCCCAAGTTTCTTGATGAATTTGCATCAGAATATATTAATTTAATGATATCTGGAAGAAAAATAACTGATACTTATGAAAAAAATACAATATATCCCTTAATGCATGTACATTATGATTGGATAAATGACTGGATAAAATCAACAAAACTCAAATACACTCCATCCAATTATAAACCAGATGAAAATGTACAGGGAATATTAAACTTCCTAGAAAAACACATACCCAATGTAAATGAATCAATAAAACAATCTGTAACATATCTTGATGAAAATAGGATAGATTAAAAAAAAATAAATGGAGATTAAAAAAATGGCAGCAAACACAACAGGTGAAATATTAAAAGTAACTACTTTTGGATTAAGTCATGGAATAGCATTAGGTGCAACAATAGATGGATGTCCAGCAGGGTTACCTCTAACTGAAGAAGATATACAAATAGAATTAAATAAAAGAAGACCTGGAACAAGTAAAATAACAACAGCTCGAGATGAAAAAGACCAAGTAGAAATATTATCAGGAGTATTTAATGGAAAAACAGATGGAACACCAATAACTGCAATAATCAGGAATAAAGATCAAAGAAGTAAAAACTATGATAATTTAAAAAATAAGCCAAGACCAGGACATGGAGATTTATGCTGGCAAGAAAAATTTGGAAACTATGACTACCGTGGAGGAGGAAGAGGTAGTGGAAGAGTAACAATTGGGCATGTGATAGGAGGCGCAGTAAGTAAGAAATTATTAGAACAAAACAACATAACAGTCACAGCACATGTAACAGCCATACATAACATCAAAATAACAAAAAAACTATCATTAAATGAAATAAAAGAAAATATTACAAAAAATAATGTACGCTGTGCAGATTTAGATAAAGCACAAGAAATGGAAGAAGAAATACTAAAACTTAAGGAAGAAGGAAATAGTGTTGGAGGAATTGTTGAAATAATTATAGATAATGTTCCATTAGGCTTAGGACAACCTGTATTTGATAAAATAGATGGTGACTTAGCAAAAGCATTAATGAATCTAGGTGCAGTTAAAGGAGTTGAAGTAGGTCTTGGATTTGAAAGTTCATTATTAACAGGAAAAGAAATGAATGATGAATACTATTTAGATGAACATAAAATACAATCAAAAACAAATAATGCTGGAGGTATACTAGGTGGAATGACTAATGGTATGCCTATAATACTAAGAATAGCAGTTAAACCAACACCATCAGTAAATGGCATTCAAAATACTATTAATTTACTAGAAAAAAAAGAAACTACTATTGAAATTGAAGGACGTCATGATCCATGTATATGTCCAAGAATAACAACAGTAGCAGAATCTGCATGTAGTATGGTAATAGCAGATCATATGATAAGAGCAGGATTTATTCATCCTGATAAATTAGAATAAAATATATATTTAAATAAGCCCCGAGGGGGATTTGAACCCCCGATCCCCTGATTACGAGTCAGGTACTGTTCCGGGCTGAGCCATCAGGGCATTTTAAAAAAATAAAAAATAAAGATAATTATTTTTTTTTAAAGATATTGGTCTAAATTCATGGTTAATCCATCAGTAGCTGCAATTGTTCTAATACCCGTTTCCTGAGTAATAACTCTTGTATTTTGGAATGGATTATTCATTATGAGATTTACACCTAAATGAGTCATTATAGCTATTTTAGGTTGTACTTCTTCTATTAGTTGTTTGAAATCATCAGTTCTTAAATGACCTTTGATTTTTCGTTCACCTTCTTTAATAACATTTCCTATTAATATATCAGCACCTTTATGTTCATCTGCTAATTCTGGGAAATATTCTGTATCTGCAGTATAACTAATACAAAAATCATTGTATTTTATATTAAACCCTACACATGTAGGATCACCATGATTTGTTTTAGTACCTCTTATTATAAGATTATCCTCTTTAACTTCATCACCATGATTCAAAACTGATATCTTGGGTTTTGTTTGATGATATTTTGAAATACTTGGACCTAATTCATCAGTTCCATTAATTACACTTTCACTACCAACAACATGTCCTGTTCTTTTTGTCATTCCTTGAGTCATAGCTTCAATTAATACTTCAGCATCATTATAATGGTCAGTATGGCTATGACTTACTAAAATGAGGTTAATTTTCCTAGGATTAAGCCCATATTGGTGACTTCGCACTAAAGCTCCAGGCCCAGGGTCCACATGTATGTTTTTATCATCAATTCCATCAATTCTGAAACCACCAGTCATTCTTTTCTGGCTGATAGTAGCAAAACGACCACCACCAGTTCCTAGGAATTGTAGTTTCATATGTATCTCCTATTTTGTTTTATATTATGATTATTTCAACGAAATAATATATCTATTTAATAATTACTTTTAAATTATATATAAATTTATCTATCTGTTATTTAACGGGGTATATATTTTAAATGATGGGAAGTGTATTTCTGTTTAAAGCAAAGATTAATTTACTTATCATTATAACTTCTTTCAAGCATTGGCTTAAGATAAATTCCAGTATAAGTATCCATTTCAGCAATTTCTTCGGGAGTTCCTTCTGCTATTAATTCACCACCATTTTTTCCACCTTCAGGACCAAGGTCTATAATATGGTCTGCTGTCTTAATAACATCTAAATTATGCTCTATAACAACTAAAGTATTTCCCTGATTTCTTAGTTTAAGTAATACTTTGAGTAATTTATTAATATCTTCAAAATGGAGTCCTGTTGTAGGTTCATCTAATATATAGAGTGTATTTGATGTATTTTGTCTACTTAATTCTTTTGCTAGTTTCACACGTTGTGCTTCTCCACCTGATAGTGTTGTAGCAGGTTGACCTAATTTTACATATCCTAGTCCTACATCAACTAATGTTTGTAATTTTCTTTTTATTTTAGGAATATTTTCAAAGAATTCTAATGCTTCTTCACTTGTCATTTCAAGTACATCATTTATATTTTTACCTTTGTATCTAACATTTAATGTTTCAGTATTGTAACGTTTTCCATCACATACTTCACATGGTACATAAACGTCAGCTAAGAAGTGCATTTCAATTTGAACAATTCCATCTCCACTACATGCTTCACATCGTCCACCTTTAACATTGAAACTAAAACGTCCTGGTTTATAGCCATGCTGTTTTGCTTCAGGTGTTTGAGCAAATAAATCTCTAATATCAGTGAATAAACCAATATAAGTTGCAGGATTTGATCGAGGAGTACGTCCTATAGGTGATTGATTAATTACAATAATTTTATCAATATGCTCTATTCCTCTTATTTCTTTATGTTTACCAATTTTATGTTTATGTTTATGGGTAAGTTCTTCTTCAACTCCATGATATAGTATTTCATTTACAAGTGTACTTTTTCCTGAACCAGAAACTCCTGTTACACATATAAATTTACCTAATGGGAAGTTAACATTAATATTTTTAAGATTATTTTCCTGTGCTCCTATTATTTTTAGCATTTTCCCATTACCCTTGTGACGTTTTTGGGGTACGGTTATTTCTTTTTTTCCAGAGATATATTGACCTGTCAGTGAATTAGGATTATTTTTAATGTCTTCTGGTGTTCCCTGTGCTGTAAGTATTCCCCCATTTTCTCCAGCACCAGGACCAATATCTATCACATGGTCTGCTTCTAGTATTGTTTCTTCATCATGTTCTACTACAATTAATGTATTTCCAATATCTCTTAGATGTTTGAGTGTTGTGATTAATTTCATATTATCTCTTTGATGAAGACCTATACTTGGTTCATCAAGTACATATAATACTCCTACAAGTCTACTTCCAATTTGTGTTGCTAGGCGGATACGTTGTGCTTCTCCACCAGATAATGTACCTGAGGAACGTGCTAGTGTGAGATAGTTAAGTCCTACATCATTAAGAAATTCTATTCGTTCTCTTATTTCTTTTAATATTTCTTTACCTATAAATTCTTGGCGTGGTGTAAGTTTCAAGTTATCAAAGAATTCTTTTGTATCAACAAGAGATAATTTAGTTAAGTCAGCTATATTAGTGTCTCCAACAGTAACTGCTAACATTTCAGGTTTTAATCTATCTCCATTACATGTTGGACAGTCGTGTAATGTCATGTATGCTTTTAATGATTTTCTACGATATTTACCAGCACTCATGTCAAGATAAACATTTTTCATGTAAGGAATAACACCTTCAAATGCTTTGGTCACGGTTCTAATTTTTCCTCCACGAGTAAATGTGAAGTTAATTTTTTCTCCTTTACTTCCATATAATATTGCATTTTGTACTTTTTTTGGTAGTGTATGATATGGTGCATCTAGTTTGAAACCATAATGGTTTGCAAGACCAGCAAGTATTTTATTATAATAGTTCTCAGTTCTTTGAGAATTACTCCATGGTTTAATAGCTCCTTCATGTATGCTTAATGTTTTATCAGGTACTACTAGTTCCGGATCTATTTCAAGTGTACTTCCTATACCATTACAATCTGGACATGCAGCTTGGGGATTGTTGAATGAAAACATTCGTGGACTTATTTCCATAAAGTTTATTCCACAATCAGGGCAGGCTAGAGCTTCACTATAGAATTGGTCTGGAATAGTTTCATCATTATGAGCTATAGTTATTAGACCTTCGCTTATTTTAAGTCCTGTTTCTACTGATTCAACAAGTCTTTTTCTGAAGTTTTCATTATTTGATACTTTAAGACGGTCTATAACAATTTCTATCACGTGCTTATTGTTTTTATTTAAATTTATTTCCTCATCAAGTGAACGTATTTTACCATCAACTCGTACTCTTACAAATCCTTTTTGTTTATATGATTCAAATATTTTCTTATGCATTCCTTTTCTATCTTTTACAACAGGTGCTAAGACATATATTTTTTCTTGATTATTTCGTTCAATGATTTCTTCAGCTATTTGTCCAGGGGTTTGCTGTGATATTTCTTTTCCACAATTATAACAATGAGCTATACCAATTCTTGCATATAATAATCTAAGATAATCATAGATTTCCGTAACAGTACCTACAGTGGAACGAGGATTAACTCGTGTTGTTTTTTGGTCGATAGATATTGCTGGAGATAATCCTTCAATATAATCTACTTCTGGTTTTTCCATTTGTCCTAGAAATTGTCTAGCATATGCTGATAATGATTCTACATATCTTCTCTGTCCTTCAGCATATATTGTGTCAAATGCAAGTGATGATTTTCCAGATCCACTTAATCCTGTAATTACTACAAATTCATCACGAGGAATGGTTATATCAATATTTTGAAGATTATGTTCACGAGCTCCTTTAACTATAATTTTCCTATCTTGAATAGCTTTTTGTCTTATTTCATCTTTTATTTCCATTTTATTCCTCTTTTAGTTCTGTTATTCGATCTCTTAGTTTGGCAGCTTTTTCAAAGTCAAGATTTTTTGCAGCTTCTTTCATTTCTTTTTCAAGTTCTTTTATAATTTCATCTATTTCATCTACAGTGATATTATCAATTTCTTGTATATCTTCAACAGTATTTTCTATTTTCTTTTCTTTGATTTTACGTACAACACTTCTAGGTATAATATCATGGTCTTTATTATATGCCATTTGTATTTTTCTTCTACGTTCTGTTATGTTTACAGCATTTATCAATGAATCAGTCATATTATCAGCATATAATATTACTTCACCATCTACATTACGTGCAGCTCTACCAATTGTTTGTATGAGTGATGTTTTTGAACGTAGAAATCCTTCTTTATCAGCATCGAGTATAGCTACTAATGATACTTCTGGTAAATCAAGTCCTTCTCTTAATAGATTTACTCCTATAAGACAGTCAAATTCTCCTCTTCGTAGGTCATCAATTATTTCTGTTCTTTCTAATGTTGTAATTTCTGAGTGAAGATATCTTGCTTTAACATCCATTTTTATATAGTAATCTGTTAAATCTTCTGCCATTTTCTTAGTAAGGGATGTGACGAGTACTCTTTGATTTTTTGAGGCTCTTTTTCTTATTTCACCAAGTAAATCATCTACTTGATTTTTAATTGGTCTTATAATAGGTTTAGGATCAACTAGTCCTGTAGGTCTGATAATTTGTTCTACTTTATTTTTACTTCTACTTAATTCAAATGCAGCAGGAGTAGCTGAAACATATAATACCTGATTTTGTGCTCTTAGGAATTCATCAAATTTCAAAGGTCTATTTTCCTTTGCACTAGGTAATCTAAAACCATATTGTACAAGATTTTCTTTTCTTGCTCTATCTCCTTCATACATTCCTCTTATTTGTGGAACAGTTACATGTGATTCATCTATAATGGTTAAGTAATCATCAGGAAAATAACCTAATAATGAATATGGTGTTTCTCCCCATGTACGTCCATTCATATGCATAGAATAATTTTCTATACCTGAACAATAACCTATTTCTTGTAACATTTCCATGTCAAAGTTAGTTCGTTGTTCTATACGTTGTGCTTCAACATATTTTCCAGTAGCTTTAAATGTTTCAACACATTCTCTCATTTCTTTTTTAATATTTGCTATTGCTCTATCTTGTTTTTCACGGGCAATAACGAAGTGTTTTGCAGGAAATATGATTACTTTGCGAAGTTCTTCAATTATATCTCCTTTTAATGGGTTGGTTTTATAGACAACATCTATTTCATCACCCCACATTTCTACACGTAATGCATAATTAGCATTTATTGGAAAAATTTCAATAACATCGCCATGAACTCTAAATTGACCTCTTTCAAATGCAACATCATTTCTACTATACTGCATTTCTATTAATGATTTAAGTATTTCTTCTCTTGTTATTTGTTGTTCTACTTCTAATGTTAATGTAAATTCAGCATAGTCCTCAGGTGAACCAATACCATATATGCAAGAAACACTAGATACAACAATAACATCATCTCTTGTTAATAATGATTGTGTTGCAGAGTGACGTAATCTGTCAATTTCCTCATTCACAGATGATTCTTTATCTATAAATGTATCTGTTTGAGCCACATATGCTTCTGGTTGATAATAATCATAGTAACTTACAAAGTATTCAACTGCATTATCTGGGAAAAATTCTTTAAATTCTTCATATAACTGTGAAGCTAATGTTTTATTATGTGACATTACAAGTGTTGGCTTATCTAATTGTTCAATAACATTTGCCATAGTAAATGTTTTTCCAGAACCTGTAACTCCTTCTAGTGTCTGCTCTTTATCTCCACTTTTGAAGTGTTCTACAAGGGAATTAATAGCTTTTGGTTGATCACCAAAGGGTTTATAATCAGAATATAAATTGAATTTTGACATAATAATATTTCTCTTAAAACTCGTTTTAATATATTTATAAAATATAATTAACTGTATTACAATATTTATTATTATACTATTTAATAAATGTTATATTAAGAAAAATTTTTTTTATTAATTAGAAAAACTATTGGTATGGAATTATGTCTATGAAAATAACAAATCCAAGTGAATTACCACAAAAACCTGGCGTATATATTATGCATGATAAAAATGATGAAGTAATATATGTGGGGAAAGCAAAGAAACTTAAAAACAGGGTGCAAAGCTATTTTCGTGATGAAGATAAATTAGATAGACCAAAAACACAAGTACTAATGAGACACTTTTCTTATCTTGAATACATAATAACAAACACTGAAAAAGAAGCATTAATTCTTGAAGCAAATCTTATAAAAAAACACATGCCTCGTTATAATATTAGTTTAAAAGATGGAAAACAATATCCTTACATTAAAATAACTAATGAAGAATTTCCAAGAATATACATAACAAGAAAATTAAGTAATGATGGAGCAGCATACTATGGACCATATACTGATGTGACAAATGCAAGGGGATTTATTGACTTTCTAAACAAAAACTTCCAAATAAGAACATGTAAACATATGGATGGGCCATGTCTAAATTATCAAATAAAACAGTGTAGTGCACCATGTGCAAATAAGATATCACAAAAAGATTATAATAGAAACATAAGACGTGTAAAATTACTACTACAAGGAAAATATAAAACAATACTTAAAAATCTAAAAAGAGACATGAATAAATACTCACAAAACATGGAATTTGAAAAAGCAGCAATGTTAAGAGACCAAATAGAAACAATAACTGTAACCCTAGAAAAACAAAATATACAACCAACACAAGATGTAGATCAAGATATTATAGGAATTGACCATAATGAAACAGAAGCAGCAGTAGTAATAATATCAGTAAGAAATGGTAAAACAAACAAGAAAGATGATATTATACTAAAAGGTATTGATGGATTTACAGATAAAGAAATATTAACTGAATTTATTAAACAATACTATTCAACAGCACCAATACCTGAACATATAATCCTTGAAGATGAAATTGATGATGAAAAAATAATTAGTGAATGGTTAACTGATAAATGTAATCATAAAGTAAAACTAAAAGTAGCAGAGGATGGGCATTACATTACACTTATTAATATAGCTAAGAAAAATGCACATATTAGTTTAACAGAAAATACTAAAGAACAAGAAAATCCCTTATTAACATTAAAACAATATCTAAATCTTCCAAAATTACCTTATCATATTGAAGGTTTTGATATATCAAATATATCAGGGATACATGCAGTAGCATCAATGGTTGTATTTGAAGATGCAAAACCTGCAAAGAAGATGTATCGTAAATTTAAGATGAATACACCAGGACCAAATGATTTTGCAATGATGAAAGAAGTAATTACACGAAGATACTCACATATATCTCCAAATTTTCAAGATGATGTTAAAAATCCTAATGATTCAATATACATACGTCCTGATTTAGTATTAATAGATGGTGGTAAAGGACAACTAGGGATGGCTGTGGAAGTATTCAAAGAATTAAACATAACTGATGTGCCCTTAGTAGGTCTTGCAAAGAAATTTGAGGAATTATATGTTCCAGGCAGAATGGATCCTATAATACTACCTAGAAAATCAACAGCACTACAATTATTACAATATGTTCGAGATGAATCACATCGTTTTGCAATAACATTCCATAGAAATGTTAGAGCAAGAGCCTTTACAAAATCAGTACTGGATGAAATACCAGGTGTTGGTAAAAAAAGAAAACAACTATTATTAAAACACTTTGAAAATCTAGATGCAATATATAATGCAAATTTAAGTGATATAGAAGAAGTTGAAGGAATATCTAAAAAATTAGCTAAAACAATATATGATGTTGTACAAAAAGATAAAAAAGAAAATAGTTAAGTTAATACTTATATTATTTTCCTCTATTTTTCAAGTATTTTTCTACTTTTATTATTTCCATATGGGCAAATATAAAGACACATACCACAAGCCATAGGATGGCCTTCATCTCTTCTACTCATAATATACTTTCCACACTTTTCAGGACTATATGATTTAGAAGGATCTGGTAAGTCAACAATGGCATTTCCAGGACAAGCATTAACACATAATGTACACTCATCACACAATGATTCCATCTCAACTCCTGTATATTCACCTAGTGGTGCATTAGTAAGAATAGTAACCCATGTTAATCTTGGACCAAACTCCTTTGTTGTCAGAAGATTATTTTTACCAAGCCAACCTACACCAGCAATATGAGCACTTGCTTTATTACTAAATGATTGTTTAAGATTAATTTCATCACTTTTTCCTGAAACATCTAATATAATTCCATCATAGCCTTCATTTTGAATATAGTTATTTATTTTTTTAGCTATATTAGAAGCTCGTTTGTGTGAATTATAATATTCATCATTATATTTCTTTGCTAGTTTATCATCATTATATGTTAATGGTATAGTTTCAATGATATCTTCATTCATTTTATGACCTATAACAATAGCATAAGGATACTTGCAAATGTCTTTACCATAAGTTTTAATTAATTTTTTGTTATCTTTATTTAAATCTGCAATTCCACATACATCTGTTAAAGATTCAATATATTCCATTATTTGCATATTAATCACTAATTTGAATTTAATCAAATGGAGTAAATCCAATTATTACCGTTCCAACATGTTTTTCTGGGGGTATATTATAAATTTCTTTAATATAATGGTCTGTTTCAGTAGAAGGAATAGCTACTATGAGTTTTTTCACAGTACTATCAATATCTTGGTTGGTTATGAATTGACTTTTTTCACCTTCCATGACAAAGAATTGTTTTTGACCAGGTATTGCATTGTTGTATGCTACAAAATTATCTGATAGGAATTGAACAGTAGGATCTTCTCTTAATTCAGCTAGTTCTTCTTCATCATAAATTAATTCACCAATGATGTCACCATTTTCTGTTCTAAGAGTAAATGTTGATTCATCACTATGTTCAACATCTCTTTGTTTTGCTTTATCATTATCTTTAATAATCAATAATGCTTCTTGTTCTTCGAAAGCATCTTCCATACCTTTATTAATAAAGGGTACTAATTCATCTAAACGTTTCATTTCATAAAGTAAGATGTTTTTTTTAATTTCATCAGATAAAATATCTATTTTAATTACACCTGGTTCATTTTTCATCATAACTTCGATTTCATATTCTTCACTCATAGAATGTCACCCTCGATAGCATTCCTTATTAATGTAATTATTTTTTTCTATTCTTCTACATTAAATCCAACAATTAATGATGCTAATTTAGGATCATCCTCAAATCCAAAATATTCTTTAAGATATAAATCAGCTAATGGGTCAGGGCTACTGGATACAACATCATCTGTTCCTTCTACTTCTTCAACTTCAATAAATTGAACTGGTGGTAGGAGGAATACTTGTTTTGTAGGATTTTTTTCTAAACGTTCAGATTTCAAATCTGCTTCTATATCTTTTTGGTTTTTTAGAAGAACAAAATCAGGATTAATATAGTTAGCATTTTCATCTTTACTATATTTTTCTTTTTGTTCATTACTTACAATTTCTTCTCCAAGAATATTTCCTTTATTGTCTACTAATTGTACAGTTGCAGTTGGAGGTGGTCTAAATGATGCATTTTTAATTATTACAATAGCTAAGTCTCTTTTTAAACACTCATGAACTCCTGCATTAATTACAGGAATTAGTTCTCCACTTTTATCCATTTCAATACGTATTACATTTTTTCGTATTTCATCATTAACAACACCCACATGTAAAATTCCTCTAAGAGGAGTTACAGTGTCAATAACACGTTGAAGTACTTCTTCTGCTTTTGTCAAAATGTTTCACCTCAATACATTTTTAAGTATACTTATTATTATTGATATTATATTAAATAATCTTTTGTACATTTTTCAAGTTTTTTAATCCTGTTTATAAATTATTGCCTATATTTTTAGCTTTTTGAAGTATGTCTTCACTATTTCCAGAGTTGGGTTTTCCACTACCTGCTGATATGATACTATCAACAGTTAAGCCTATTGATTCAAAAAGTTGTGCTCTACGATTAATATATTCATCATAATATCCATCACGTGCACCATAGGTAAATATAACTACTGCTTTTTTATCTTTTTTAAATTGATTGGGCGTGCTTTTAGTCATGGAATAGAATCTATCCATAAATATATGGCCTTGTGCATTGATTTCTCCAAAATAGTTGGGTGCTGCAAATATAAGTGCATCTTTTTTTTCTAAATCATCCATTATTTTTCTAAAATCATCTTCTATAACACATTTACTAGGTTTATCTGGATTTCTACAACCCATACATGCTTGACATGGTTTTATATTCATATCATCTACATAGTATATTGTATTTTCTCCATTATTTTCTTTTATTCCTTCAGTTATCGCATCTACTATTGTTCTACAATTTCCTTTTTTATGTGGACTTGCTATTACTGTTATAGCTTTCATATAATCACCTATAAATATCTTGTTTTAAGATATATTATTATTTTTTTAATAGTTACTATTCTTTTTTTTCAATTTAATTAGACTTGAAGTTATAACTTTTTAATATATTTTTAGGAATGTTTTATTTTGTATAAAAGTAATTATTTTATATGTATTATTATAAATTATTAATCATGATGTCTAGAATTACAAATTTTTTCACTGATTGTGGTGAAGTTATAACATCTCCTGAGGATTTGTTTTATGTAAAAAGACAATATGGTGATCATAATGGTATATGGTCTCTTATATTTTTCTCTATATTCTTAGCATTAATAATAGGTTTAGCTATAGGTAATTTAACAGTTACTGGAATACTGGTCTTTGTTTTATTAGTATTTTCATTAATTTTTAAGCTTATCCAAGCAGTACTTATATATTTATTTGCAAGATTACTAGGTGGGCATGGAGAATTTATAGGTACATTTAATTTAATCTCTTACTCAAGTGTTCTTGACATATTCATAATACTTGGAATAGCATGTTTAACATTAGGTAAACTAATTATTATTCCATTACTTTTATTAGTATTATTATGGAAAATGGTGATTGTTATAACTGCCGTTAATAGTGAATATGATATAGGATATGGTAAATCATTTTTATCAGCATATGGAATTATTTTATTAATATTTACTATAATTGTGGGGTTATTATAATGGAAAACTCAAAAATTGTAGGTATACTAATAATTGTAGTATTAATATTATCTATTGGTATAATTGGTTATAATGCAACTATTAATGTATATAAACATAGTGGAGATACTTCAGAAACTATCCTAGAAGATAGTCAATTAAGTCAAATTACTGATAATGAAACAACCTCTTCTGCAATAA
This sequence comes from Methanosphaera sp. WGK6, assembly GCF_001729965.1. Lineage (NCBI taxonomy): Archaea > Methanobacteriati > Methanobacteriota > Methanobacteria > Methanobacteriales > Methanobacteriaceae > Methanosphaera > Methanosphaera sp. WGK6. The sequence continues at coordinate 45,660 of NZ_JRWK01000006.1, forward strand.
AAACTATTAATTTAAATATACATCAAAAAACTGGAGCTACAGAAATAGAATTTGCTGATACAGATGATGTGTATAAAATTACAACAAATGGTCAGTTTAATACAACAACTAATGTAACATATAGTGAAAATGGTGATGTATTAAATATTGATATTAATAGTGATGAAGATGAAAATACTATTGTACTAAGTAATAAGTATGTTTATAATATAAATGAAACATCAACTTATGGTGGATTTAGTATTAATGTTAATAATAAGGCAAGAATAAATACACTTAATACAAATATTACTATGGGTGGTGTTAATGTTGAGTTTAATGGTGGTTCTTTAACTACTTTTAATAATCAAATTAATACTGGTGGAGTAAATATTGAAGGAACACCTTCTGGTGAAACTAATATTAATTCAAACATAGTTATTGGTGGATTTAATGCAAAAATTGGTCAAGTAGGTCATGTGTTTACCACTACTGATTTAGGTGGTAGTAATTTAGATGGTTATCAAACAATATCTGATATGGAATATAAAGGTGTTGATTTTGATAATTCTCAAAATAAAATAACTATTACTAGTAAAATTCAGATAGGTGGATTAAACATAGAATAAACACCTATTAATTTATTTTTTTAAATTTTTATTTTAAAACTAACTTCTTTTTATAGATTTATTTTAAATTAATTAAAAATAATCTTTTTTTCCATTGGGAGTTTATTTAAAAGAATATATGAAGATAAAAAAATCTTCTTTATAATCTTTTTAAGAATTCAAGGATAAGTTTTACAGTGTCTTCAATATCTTTTACACTTACAACACTTACTGGTGTGTGAATATATCTTGTTGCAACAGATAATGTTGTTGTTGGAATACCTTCACGGGTAAGATGGATAGCTGTAGCATCAGTTGTTCCACCATCACCTACTTCTACTTGGTAATCAATTTCTGCTGCTTCTGCTGCTTCAATTAATAATTTTTTCATCATTGGATGACTTAATAATCCTCTACCACTAGCATCAGCAAATACAATTACAGGTCCTTCTCCTGCTTTTGCCGGTGCATTTTCTGGTTTAACTCCAGGGTGATCTCCAGCAATAGTAGTGTCTAATGCAATTGCTAAATCAGGGTTTAATTTAAATGCAGATGTTTTTGCTCCTTTTAATCCTACTTCTTCTTGTACTGTTCCTACACCATATACTGTTGCATCACAATCAGTTTGTTTCATTACTTCTGCCATTACAGTACAACCTACACGGTTATCAAGAGCTTTACCCATTACTAAATCATTTAAGTATTCTTCAAATTCTGTGTGGAATACAATAGCATCACCAATGGAAACTAATTCTTCTGCTTGTTCTTTGTCTTTTGCTCCAATATCTATGAACATATCTGTATATGGTACGATTTTTTTAGCTTCTGATGCACTTGTAATGTGTGGTGGTTTAGAACCAATTACTCCAGGAACTTCTCCATCTTCTGTTTGGATGAAAACTTTTTGATTTAATAACATTTGGTCGTTTATTCCACCAATTTTAACAAATTTTATAAATCCATTATCATCAATATAACTTACCATAAGACCAATTTCATCCATATGTGAAGCTAACATTACACTAGGTTTTCCTTCTTTACCTTTATGGGTTGTGATAAGATTACCCATTGTATCAGTTTCCATTTCATCAACATGGTCTTTTAATTCGTCTTTTAATATTTCACGGATATTTCCTTCAAATCCTGAAATTCCACAAGCTTCAGATAATTTTTTTAATAAATCTTTCATTTTTTAACCTCACTTTCTTAAATTATAATTTTTATATGTTTAATTAATTTGTTGTATAATTTATCTTGTATATATAATAATATAATTACTTTTAATTATTAAATTATATTATTTTTATAAAAATTAATAATAAAATACTAATAAGATTATTAATAAAAATATTTATGATTATATTTTAAATTTGGGAAAGAATAAAAAATTATTCTTTTTTAAGAGAGTGGATAAAATGGATGCATTAACAATTGTCATAATGTTGATATTATTTATTATAGCAATGATATTTGTATTCTCAACAGCACTTTTAACACCATATATAGGTAAACGAAATCTAGTGTCAGTAGTTCTACTTGGATTGATTGTGGGACTTGTTGGTGGAGCATTTTTACTTTCACCAATTGTAGATGATATACCAGATTTTACACGTACTATTGTTGAAGAAAGTACTGATGGATCGGATATTATAGAAATGGATTTATCAACTAATGGGAATATAACACAAATTATTGAAAATATATCATCCATAACTGGTGTACAAAATGTAAGTTATGATGGTATAAATATTAAAATTGATGAAGAATTTGATTCAGATACTGAAAAAACTACATTGGTAAATGCTTTAACTAGTAGTAATACAAATATAACAGGTATCGAAGAAAAAGAAAATAATACTTTCTTTGTGAAAATAGCACCTGGTGGTGATCCTCAATCAGTTCTTAATAGTATTTATTCAGTATTTAGTACTCATACTTATACTCATTTAAGATATACTTCAATGCAGGCTAATGCAACAGTAGCTGCAAATAATGTTACAAAAATAATGTCTACAATATCAAATAATGGAGCAGTAGTTTTAAATGTAACTGGTCCAACTGAGGATAAAATTAATTCAATTAATAAATTTATCCCTGATAAAACAAATGTGGTTTTATTTGCAGGAGTTATTGGAGTAATTGTGGGACTTGCAGGATTTTTCATTGATACAATATTTACATTTACAAAAGATAGAAAACGAAATTCAAGAAAAGAATCATCTAGGGATAGAATTAAAAGAAAAACAGTTCCTGGAACAGATAAACGAAAAAGATCTAATAAAAATGTGCCAAGAAGAGATTCTATAGATATTTTCGATGAGTCATTTGAAGGTAGTAAAAAACAGACTATTGGTTCTAATAAACAATTCAAACCAATGAATGAGGTTGAAGAACCTAAATCTAAAATAAAACCAGAAAAATCTGAAAAGAAATCTAAAAGTAGATTTGGACGATTATTAAGTCGTTCTTCAAATAAAACTAAAAAACCTAAACAAAAACAAGAAAATAAGAAAACTAGGGATAATGTAAAATCTTCAGAAAATAGACGAGAAGTTCCTAAAGTTCGTCCACGAAGAAAAGATTAAGATTTATTATCCACTTTCTTATAATTTTTTTTAAATATCTAATTTTTAAAACTATTTTTAATTCTATTATTTTATTATATAAGAATATATGATAATCCATGCAATTATATTTATTTTCAATACTGTTTTTCATATATTTAACCAATATATATTATTTAAAAAATACAAATCTTTGTATTAGAAAAAATATTAAGGTGATTATATTAAAGCAGTTGTTTTATTTTCAGGAGGTAAAGATAGTACAATGGCGGTATACCATGCTCAAAGAAATGGTGATGAAATCTATGCACTATTAACAATGGTTTCTCGTAATGCTGAATCTTACATGTTTCATGTGCCTGCTATACATATGGTGGATTATTGTTCTGCAGCAATGGAAATTCCTGTTATTGATGTATTAACTGATGGAATAAAAGAAGAAGAATTAAATGATTTAGAAAATATGTTGACTAGATTAAAAGATAAGGGAATAGAAGTAGTATATACTGGAGCTCTTGAATCTGAATATCAAAGGTCACGTATTGATAAAATATGTGAAAAATTATCTTTAAAATCAATATCACCAATGTGGCATCAAAATCCAATAGATTATATGAATGAAATAGTTGATTTAGGTTTCGAAGTGATTTTAACTGGCGTGTCTGCTTATGGGTTAGATAAGAATTGGTTAGGGCGTAAAATAACAAAAGAGGCTATTGATGAATTAATAACTCTTAATAAAAAATATGGTATTCATCCAGCTTTTGAAGGTGGGGAAGCTGAAACATTAGTTTTAGATGCACCAATGTATGATAGAAGGATAGTTATTGATGATGTAGAAATTGATTGGCATGTTGATAGTGGAACATATATTATAAAAGAAGCCCATCTTGAAGAAAAATATGATTATAGTATAGAATAAAGTCTATACCTTTTTTTTATTCATTATTTTAGAAAAAATTAGTTTATAATCCAATGTATTACATCATCTGGATTCATAGTTTTTATTGTAACTTCAATATCTCCAAGAGTAGATATATCTTCATCACTCATATGAAATTTATTATGATATGCTGCTTGTTTATTTACATAGAATTTTAGGGAGTTTTCTGTCTTGTTTTTATTAAGTATATTACTAGCAACTTCTGTGATTTCATTAGATTTAATTAATGAACTAATTGTATTAAGTAAATAAATATCACCACTAATGCTAAGATATTCATCGTTTATTTTGTCTGTTATTATTAGATCTATTGCTTTTTTTGCGGTTGTTATATTTTTTATACTGCTTTTTACTTTGTTTAGGTCTTCTGTTGGATTTACCTTTGCTTTTATTCTTACTTTTGTTTGATTTTCTGAAATTATTTTTTGGTTTGATTTCATTTATAATCAGAGCTCTCACACTATTTTTAAATATTTGTATTGGTCCTTCATTTATGAGCATATAATCTGCTAGTGAGATAACATTACCTATACCAAATTTTAGTTCACGTCTATCTCTTTCAAGAAATGTTTTATAATCATCAGAATCATCACTTCTTTTTCTTCGTTTGAGTCTATTAAATCGTGATTCTTGATTAGAATGTATTGCAATTATTTTGAAATTCTTAAAATATCTTTTAAAATATTTGACTTCATAAGAACTTCTAATTCCTTCAATTATATATATGTCTTGTTCTATTTTCCTGAATTTTGTAGGAACAGGCTTATTTTTATTATGATTGTTATGTGTTTTATATATTTTTTTAACAGTTGTTTTCTTATTATTTCTATTTTTGGAGTGATTTAATATTTTTTTAACACATCTATCTGCTACAACATTGTTTCCATATTTTTTTCTTAAATTAATTGCTGCAGCACCTGTTGTACAGTTATTTTTCTCCGCTTCTTCGCGTATAACATCACCCATACTTATTGTATGTATGCCTTCTTTTTTAGCAATACGTGATATTATACTTTTACCTGAACCAGGAAGGCCTGTTACTCCATAGACTTTCAAGTTAATTAACTCCGTGATATTTTATTCAAATCTTTTTATTATATCTTGAATTGCATTATTTAAGTTTATTTTATTATCAAAGTTATCTATTTTTTCTTGAAGATTCTTCTTATCATAATCTATGTATTTATTTATTGATGTAATTATAGCAGGCATTGCGCGTACAATATTATCTACTATTGTTACTGTAGAGGTCTGTGCAGTTCTAGATAATGGGTTTAAATCAATATTAATAATATTCTTATTAAGAGCACTTAGTTTCTCTGCTCTATCACCATCTTCAAGGGGTATGAATACTAAATCAGCTTTTCTAATTCCTTCTATACTCACAGGTGATCTTGGACCATTCAGGTTAGGTGTATCTATAAAATCATCATCGTCAGTACCAAGTAATTCTTTAACACCTAAATTATTGTATACTTTTTCAATATTTCTAATTCTTTCAGGTGTTCTGTAATATAAGTTGATTTCAACAGGAATATCTAATAATTTAGATAATTCTGCTACTTCTTTAGATACTAGTGCAGTAGTATTACCATTCACTGATAAAACAGGGTTTTTACTTGTTAAAAAATAACATGCTGCTATATCAATTGTATTTTGTGAATTAGGGGTGGTTTTTTCACCAATTAAATAATCAAAGGTTTCACCTCTACCATGAGCAATCATACCTGAATCTGCTAGAATTCCTTGTTTGTGTGCTTTTACTATTTTATCCCTATATACTAATGATTGATATCTTGGATGATCTTTATTTAACATATATATAAAATTAGTTTTTCTTAATATTTAGAAGTTAGTATTATAAAATCAGTTAACTATAAAATAAGTAGTTTAATTTAAAATTCTGTATATTCTTTAAAAAAAGAAAAGGTAGATTAGAAGCTATCGTCTATTTTTTTTATTTTTTTCAGCTTCTTCTCTTGCAATAGTTTTTCTACCTTTTTTCTTATTTTTCTTAGGTTTATTGGTCTTTGTTTTTCCAGACATCATTTGTTTTTTAGGACTTTTAACAAGGAATGTTTCCATGTAATCTGCAAATACTGGTCTTGTTATAAATATACCTACAATAACACCTACAACAGTTGTTACTGCAAAACCAGTAAGCATACCAATACCTGTAGCACCTCTTGAAAATCCAATATAAGCTAAAGGTAACATTGCAGCAATTAAAGTACCTGCTGAAGCATATACTATGAAGAATGCATCTTTAATTCTTGTTTTAACAATATTTTTTCTATTACTTCTATCTTGTCTTGCAAGTACTTCATCAGTCATAACAATCTGGTCATCTACACCAGTACCAATCGATGCAATTATACCTGCAATTGCTGCTAAATCTAAATTCCAGTGTGTTACAGCTGCAAATCCTAAAATAATAACTAATTCTGATAAACTAGTTACTATGATTGGTACAATAAGGGATGGTGATTTATATTTAATAGTTACAACTATTACAATAGCAATTAATGCTAGTACACCTGCAATTAATGCACCTGTTTCAAATTGAGAACCAAGTTCTGCTGATACACTATTAACTCCACTAATTGAAAGTTTCACTGGTAATGCACCTGATTCAAGAACAGTGTGGATATCTGTTGCTTTTTCTTGAGCTTCTTCTTTTGATTGTTCTCCACCAGATACTTCTATTTCTGTTGAACCTACACCATTAGCTAATCCAGCATCTAGTTGTGGTGATGAGATAAGTTCATCATCAAGGTACATTTCTACTGAAGCTCCTGCTTGTCCTTTAGCTACTTCTGCGAATTTATTTGCTGCTTCTGTAGATACTGTAAATGGTACTTTCCATTGTGTACCTGTTACTTCTGCTGCAGATACACTAGTAATATCTGAACCACTAAGGGCTGTTTCACCATTTATTTTTGCTTCAAATTTACCAGGAGTACTAATAATATTTTTAACTTCTTCTGGTTGAATACCTGCTATTTCAACAATAACATCTTGGTCTCCACTTTGTCTTACTTTAACATCACTAATACCAAATGCATTTAATCTTTTATCAAGTACTGCAGTTACTGTGGTCATAGTATCTTGATCAACAGGTTCTTCTAGGTGAAGTTGTATCATAGAACCTCCTGCAAGATCTAGTCCTTCTTGAAGACCAAATCCTGCTACTGCAGCTACACTAGCAATAAGAAGTACTATTAAAATTATTGTTCGTGGTCTTTTTAAGAATTGTCTAGTAGCTTCTTTAATTGTGACCACCTCGTTCCATGTGCCATTTAAGTATACCTAGGTTCATAAACCATGTGGATAATAAATCTGATATTAATCCCATGATAAGTACTGCAGATATATCTTCAAGTACTTGGGCTGTTGGAATAAATAATTTAACTACAACAAATAATACAATCATTGCAGCTAGAGCTGCAAATGTTAATGTAACACCTGTTTTTAACGCATCTTCTGCACGATCTTCTAAACTACCTTCTCTTCGTTTTAGTAAACGTGTAGTTAGAAGAATATCTGTATCTACTCCATACCCTATAAGCATTAATAATGCACCTACACTTGCAATTGATAAAGGTATTCCAAATAATGACATACTACCAACTGCTACAGATAAGTTACATACTGCAGATAATATAATAGCTACTGATGGAACTAAATCTCTAAATACATAGAATACAGTTCCAGCCATAAATATAAATGCAAATAATAATGCATAAATAATTTGAGTCATTGCAGCATTACTAAGTAAAGCACCTACACTTCTGAAACTTAGAATGTTAAATTGAGTACTAAATAGTTCTTCAAAATTAACTTGGTCAACATCACCAGATATTGTGATAATTGCAGTATTATCTGAAAGTGATGTTTCAACATCAGTTACACCTAATCCATTTTGGACTGTATTTGTAATTTCAGTTTCAGTCATAGGTTGTTTTAGTTCCACTGTGACTAAGGTACCTCCTTTTAAATCTATGCCTTCATTTAATCCAAAGACACCTAGATATAAAAGGGAAAGTATCATTAAAATTATTGGAATTAAAATCAGTGGTTTATGAGATTGGCGTGTAATATAATTAACTATATTTACCATTATTTATCTCCATTTAATGATTTTAATTTTGTATGTTTCCAAAATTATTGTTTTTTGGATAATTTATTATAATTTTAATTATATTTTTAAAGATATATAAAATTAAATATAGTTTTTTTAAAGAATTATTTAATTAAGTTTTTTTTTAAATTAGATAAAATGTGTTAACTCTATTGAATTCATAGAATTCATTTTTAGATATATTTAACTGCTTATTTTATTTGTTGGAGTTATATAGTTTATTTTAGGGTTATTATTTAATTATTATCTATCTTGTTGTAGAAATTCAACTGATTAAATTAAAGTATATATATTTTTTATTATAAAACTTATAATGAATGTCAGTCAAAACTACTTTTTGAATTTTAAGAGTAATACTGATTCTATTTAAATCATTGCATCTCCTTTATTTCAGTTAGTTCACATTTAAAATAAAATTTAACATGTAAAATGACTCATAATTCTTAAAATGAAGTTCGTAATTAAACAATATATAAATATTTAGAATAAATTATATTAGTTTATAATATTTTATATTATAATAAATATACAAAATACTATTAAAAAAACTAGTGGAACTAATTGTGAGTTATCTTCAAAAATTATGAAATAGTATTACATATGGACTTTTGACTATGACTCTAATAAATTAATTTAATAATATAAAAAAGGGGTGGGTAGAAATTAGTAAAACTGTTAAATATAGATTATCTAAGTTAATGGGTAAATTTACTTATAATTTATTTAAAATATTACCTACTGGTGGTAAATCATATCCTGGATATGTCTTTCTAAAATATGCTGGTATTAATCATTTAAGTGATTTAGCAGATGATCAATTACAAAACGGTTCTATATTAATAACTGGAACTAATGGTAAAACAACAACCACAACAATGATTATTGATCTTCTATCTAATGATACAAATATTTCAAAAAGCGTAGATAATAACACAGTTTATGCATTAACAACATCATTACTTTCAAAAAAATCAAATATTGGTGTATTTGAATATGGTATACGAGATATTAAACATGGACAACCAGATAAAGTTCAAAAATATCTTAAACCTAATGGAGTAATCTATACTAATATTTCTAGAGAACATACACAAGTATTAGGAGTTAAAAATTCATTCAATGACTATATAAAAGCAAAAACATTATTATCACAAGAAATGAAAGATGGTCTTGCAGTAGTAAATGCAGATGATCCAAATACTTGTTATATTGGTCAAAATAAAGAAAATGATCTTCATGTAATATATTATGGTATTTGTACAGAACATGTGAAAGATATTTTTGTTCCAGAAACAATTCAATGTCCAAGTTGTGGTAAAACATTAAAATATACTCATAACTATGTAAATCAAAGAGGAATATATTTCTGTGATTGTGGATTTAGTCGAAATAAACCTGATGTATGTTTAACTAACTTTAAAATAGATGAAAATAATATGAATCTAAGTGTTGAAGGTAATGTATACAATTACACAGTCAAAAAAGATGTATCATTTAATGTAAGTTTTAAATTACCTTTATTTGGTGTGTATAATGTATATAATGTATTAGCATCAATAACGGCATATTCCTGTTTTACACCACTACCTGAAAATATAGAAGTAAATGTTGAAAATTATTTTAATTCATTGGATTTTACAATATTACCTCCAGGACGTTTTGAAATATTTGAAATTCCTGGTAAAATAATAGGTATTGGTCAAGGAGATAATGGTGATGCTTTGAAAGTAAATTCAACATTTATGAAAGATATAATTTCAGAAAATAATTTTGAATTTATATATTGTACTCCTGATGAACATGAAGAAGAAATCTTTGAAGACCATTTAAATACATTAAAACAATTAAATCCATCAAAAATCACAGTAGTTCCTGGAAGAGTATCAGTAAAAGCAGCAGAAAATTATTTTAATCAAATTAAATTACTAAATACAAATGTAGAATTCAGTGCGATAGACTATAATTTTGAAAAAAGAATTACAGGAATTATGGATTTAATTGAAAAATCAGAATATAAATATATAATTGTCACTGGTTGTGGTGAAGAACAAGTTGTATGGAATCAAATTAAGAATAGGTTAAAAGAAAAATACTAAATTTTTCTAATTCTATTTTTTATATTTTTTTTAATAATTAATCATAGATATAAATCTAAATCTAATTCATAGATTACCCGTAATGTAGATTTTATTATATCCTCTTTAGATTTATCATTAACTCTTATAATAAATGCATTAATTATTCTTCCACCTTTAAGTTCAATACTTTTTTTCATTTCATTTAACACACTATGACCCTGAGTGGTATGTGTTGTAGTAAATATGATAACATCTTTATTTTTAAAATTACAATTTTCAATAAGGGTTAATATTGCAGGGGAAGGATTACCTAGTATTGTTGGAGTTCCTATTAATATGAGATTATATTTTTCTAAATCTATTACTTCTGGATTAATGTCTGTTTTTTTAGATCGTAATGCATTATAATTATTTCGTATATTATTAAAAAATCCTTTTTTTATATTTAAATCTTTTATTTCAATACAATCTGCATTCACACGATTAGCTAGAAATTCTGAAACAATTTTGGTTTTATTATTTGTTGAATATGTAACTAAAACAGCCATGTTTAATTAACTCCATTTATTAGTTTATACTAGATTAAATTCTTCTAATGCTAAAGTAGTATAATCAATGATATCTTCATTAGTACCTATTGTTGGGACAGAAAAGCCACCTATGACATTACCATTATGTTTTTTTACTAGTTTTGCCATTCGTTTCATAGCAATATCTTCACCTATTTTTTTATAGGTATTAAATAAGATTACATTTTTATTTTTGAAATCTATATTATCTATAATTTTCTTTATAGCAGGAGTCATTGCACCAATCCATACAGGTGTTCCTATAAAAATTGTTTCATAATAATCAATATCTACTTTTCTAGGATTTATACTAGCTGAATCGATTACACTAGTAAACATATAGTCAAGTACACTTCGATTTGTGGTAAAATCAGTTATTTCTTTTACATGTGAACCTAATGCTTCTTTTATTGTGTTTGCAACAGTTAGGGTTTTTCCTGTTCTTGAATAAAATATAATTAAACTTCTCATCATCACTCCTCCCCGTTTAATGTATTATATTTTTTATTTTTTATTTCACTACTTTTTTTTTGAATTAATTTTCATATTGTTTCGTGTATTAACAAACTATTAAAAAATGTATTTTATGTTTTCTAATAATTTTTATTTTAACTGTTTTTTCAACTCCTTTTTCAATGTTGTTAGTTATCTAGTATTATTATTTGTTTTATCCAATTTAAATAATATTATTTAAAATTTTTAAATTAAATTTCAAGTTATTTTCAAAATTAAAAATATTTTATTTTATTTTTTTCTTCTATCTTTAGTTATGCCTAAATTTATATATATATGTTTTTAGGATGGCCTAAAATAAAAGGGATTGTAATATTACATTACATATAATATAATTCATATGAATAATAATAAAAAAATAGTAAAAAAAATGATTAATTAATCATTTAAAGCATCCATAGTTAATTTTTTAAGATCATTATTTTTCACAGCAATTGCAAAAGATCTAATAACATTTCCACCTTTTTCTTCAATGAGTTTACCCATAGTTTCAATAGTTTGATTTCCACCTTGACTACCCATAGTGGCAAATAGTATAACATTCACACCATTAAAATCATTTACTTTGATAAATTCAGTAATTGCAGGTGCAGGTTTAGATGCCCATACAGGAGTTCCAATATAAACTGTATCATAACTAGCAAGGTCAATAGCTTCATATTCAATAGTTGTTGATTTACCTCGCATTGCGTCAAAAGCACCTATCATGTATTGAAGAGCACCATTTCTATTTTTTTTGTCGTGTACTTCTACTAATTTTGCATCTTTTTCATTAGCAATAGTATCTGCAACTAGTTTTGTATTATTTGTTCTACTATAGTAAATTACAAGATCTGTCATATTAATCACCTATATTATGTATATTTCTTATTAGATTGCTTTTCTTTTTATACTTATGGATATAATCCTAATTCTTTTAATCCTTCTGTTTCATTAAAACCAAACATAATATTCATGTTTTGTATTGCTTGACCAGAAGCACCTTTAACAAGATTATCAATAGCAGATATAACAACTAGTTGATTCTCATCATCTAAAGAAATACCACCAATTTGACAATAATTAGATCCTCTTACACTAGCAAGAAGAGGAATTTTATTATCTTTTAATACTTTAACAAATGGTTCATCGTTATAGTATTCCTTGTATAAGTTATATACATCGTCAGCTGAAACATCATTTTTTAATAGGAAACTATGGTTTGTTGTAATAATTCCTCTAATAACTGGTACAAGATGAGGTGTAAATGATACTTTAACCTTTTTATCACCAAAGTTTCTAAGTTGTTCTCTAATTTCAGGTGTATGTCTATGGTTTGCTATAGAATATGGCTTAATATTATCAGAACAAGTAGGATAATGTGTATTTGCATTAGGTTTAACACCAGCTCCACTAACTCCACTTTTACTGTCAAGAATAATTCTATCAACTAATTGATTCTCCACAATAGGAAGACTTGAAAGAATAGCACCTGTTGGGAAACAACCGGGATTTGCAATTAAATTAGCATCTTTTATTTGTTCACGATTAATTTCTGGTAAACCAAATACAGCATTTAATTCAGGATGTAAATGTTTAATACCATACCATTTTTCATATACATTAACATCACTAAATCTAAAATCACCACTTAAATCAATTACTTTAGAACCGTTATTTAAGTAGTCTGGTACTAATTTCATTGAAGCACCATGTGGAAGTGCACTAAATACAACATCAGCATCTACATCACTAGTTTCAGGGTTTGTAAATTCTAAATCTACATCTTCTAAATTTGGATGTAAATTTGATACATTTTCTCCTTCATTTTTACGACTTGTTACAGTAGTTATGTTTACTTTTGGATGTCTAAGTAATATTCTCATTAATTCTCCACCAGTGTATCCACTAGCACCAATAATTGCTACATCTATTTTACTCATATTTCATACTCCTCTTTATTTATTTATATTTTAGTTTAAGAAGAAATTTATTAGTATTTATTATATTTTTAAATAGTATAAGTTAATCTTTTTTATATATGGGATATTTTGTAAAAAAAACTTATTTATTTTTCATGAAATCTATATGAATTACTATTAATTTCAGTATTTAAATAATTCAATAAGAAATATTTATTTTACATTCTATTTTAATAATACTTAAATGATAAATTACTCTTTTTATTGTATGATTTTTTAATTATTCAAATATTAATTTTTTTATCATAACTACTTTCTTTAGATGTATGGTTTAATATTTTTAAAATGGGTCTTTGCAACATTACTTAGAATATTTCGATCAATGTTTTTAGGCTTAGTTTTCTTAGATAAATTCACATGATATCTTTCTTCAAGTTCCATTAATGTCTTTTCATAATGATACTTAGCTATAATACTACTTGCTGCAACTGGAATATATCGCTCACCATTACTTTCCTGAATAACATCAATATTTTTATTAATATCTAAGTATTGGTTCATCTTTTTATAATCAAATTTATCAATAATTACAAGTACATCACTTGTTTGAATTTGGGCAAGTAAACTAGTTATTACCTTAGAATGAAGATAAGCTAGTAAATGATTAAGGTTTTTACCTTCACTAGTAAATTTATGATATAGTTTATTGTAGCTAAAAGGTTTAAGAACAATAGTTTCATGTATTATGTTCAAATTTTTAATTTCAGAGTATAATCTTTTTATTTCATTTCTAGATAGTTTTTTACTATCCTTAACACCAATTTGCTTTAACTCTAAATTTTCATCATATGAGGTAGCTACAGCACTAACAACTAAAGGACCATACCATTCGCCCTTACCAGTTTCATCAGAACCTATGGTAAACTCATAGTTATTGAATGAAATACTCGAATTATTATAGTTATTTTGATAATTGGTGTGTGTGGCATGTGATATATATTCTTTTTGTTCTAAAATTTTAGATAATAAAGTTAATGTCTGACTATTTTCATTATAAACTAGCTTTTTAGAATTATATAAAATAAAAATAATCCGACCATCTTTTATACGAACACTTTCATACTGGTGAGGTTTTTCATGATGTAAACTACGTGTAATATTGTTAAAACGTTTAATTTCATTATCTGTTAATTTAACGGATTTCATAATAACAAACTCAATTTTTTAATGTAAAATAATTATAAAAAAAAGTAAATATGGTGGTTAAATAAGGATGTATCTATTCTCTAATCATAGTACCAATACCATGCTTTGTGAAAATTTCAAGAAGAATAGAATGATTAATTCTACCATCTAAAATATGGGCCGTTTTAACTCCATTTTCCACAGCATTAATACAAGTTTCAACTTTAGGAATCATACCACCTGTAATAATACCTTCTTTAACTAATTCTTTTAATTCATCCACACGAATACGTCTAATAATACTTTCAGGGTCATTAGGGTCTGTTAATATACCAGGAACATCAGTTAAAACAATTAATTTCTCAGCATCAACTTCTGAAGCAATAGATCCTGCAACAGTATCTGCATTTAAGTTAAGTGTATTTCCATTTTGATCAATACCAATAGGTGAAATAACAGGAATGTAATTCTTTGTTGTTAAATCATCAATAATTCCACTGTTAACACGGTCAATTTTACCAACATAACCTAAATCTACTTCAAGAATTTCACCATTTTCATGTCTAATTTTAGTAGGTGCTTTTTTAGAAGATTCAAGTAAAAAATCATCTTTTCCTGAAATACCTAAACTTTTACCACCATGTAAACCAATCTTTGAAACAATTTCAGTATTAATTTTACCAACTAAAACCATTTTAACAATTTCCATAGTTTCTTCATCAGTAACTCTAAGACCACCAATAAATTTGGCTTCTTTACCCATTTTATCCATAGATCTTGATATTTCTGGTCCACCACCATGAACAACGATAGGTTGCATACCTACATACTTAAGTAATACTGTATCTCTTGCAGTAGAACTCATAGCATTTTCATCAATCATAGCATGGCCACCATACTTAATCATAATCTTCTTATCATGAAATTTCTTAATATAAGGTAATGCTTCAATTAAAACATTACTAATATCTAATTGTTCTTGTTCAACCATTATTCTCACAAATCCTTTATTTACTAAACTCACTTATGTAGTATACTCAGCATTAATTCTAACATAATCATATGTTAAATCACAACCATATGCTGTAGTACTTGCATCACCATCATGTAAATTAACAGTAATTACAATATCTTTTTTACCCATTAACTCTTCTGCTTTTTCAAGTTGTTCTGGATTACTATATGTTTTAACATCACCTTTATCAACAATAACAACAGTTTCATTACCAGAACCTATACTAATAGATACATTATCAGGGTCAAAATCTACACCAGAATAACCCATAGCACTAATAATACGACCCCAATTAGGATCAGCACCAGCAAGAGCAGTTTTAACTAAACTTGAAGATACTACACTTTTAGATACTAGTATAGCATCATCTAATGATTTAGCACCTTCACAGACAACTTCCATAAACTTCTTAGCACCTTCACCATCCTTAGCAATCTGCTTAGCAAGACTAATACAAACATAATCAAGTGCTTCTTGGAAGTTTTCATCAATTTCTGCTTCAATTTCATTAGTACTCATAACTAGAACTGTGTCATTAGTACTTTCATCACCATCAACAACAACCATGTTAAATGACTTTTTAACACTTTCACGAAGGGCTTCTTGTAATGTATTCTTATTAATTTTAAGATTAGTAGTAATAAATCCAAGCATAGTACCCATATTAGGTGCAATCATACCAGAACCCTTACACATACCAGCTACACGAAAAACTGTACCATCATTTAATGAAGCTTCAACAGCACATTCCTTAGTAACAGTATCTGTTGTAAGAATAGCATTAGCCGCATCACTAGCATGTTGTCTACTATTACCAAGTCTACCTAGAGATTCAATAGCAACAGGTTTAATAATATCCATAGGCATTTGTCTACCAATAACACCAGTAGAAGCAACAGCAACATCTTCTAATGGAATACTTAAGTCATCAGCAACAAGTTGAGCTAATTCTAAACCCTTTTTAATACCATCTTCTTTTGTATAACAATTAGCATTACCACTGTTAACAATAACAGCAGAAATATTACCATCTTCTAAATGTTTTCTTGTAATATCAATTGGAGCTGCATAAACTTTATTTGTTGTAAATACTGCAGCAGCAGTTGAATTTTCATGATACAATATGGTAACACCATATTTACCTTCTCTATATCCACTAGCTTTAATACTACTAATGGAACATATACCATCTTCTAAAATTTTCATAATTAATCACACTTTAAAATATTAACTTAGGGAAAAAATCTTATGATTTTCATAAAAAAAATAAATTTGAAATATCTCTTCTTTTTAAAAAAATAAAAATAAGAATTAATTTTTCATAGATAAAAACTATGTGTTGTTTTTATGAGTGTTATTACTATTTAAACCATTATTAGAACTACTATTAGTTCTATTTTTGGAATTACTACTATAATTATTTGAATTACTATTTTTCTTAGTAGTTGTAGTTTTCTTAGTAGTTGTGTATGTTGTATTATTTGTAGTGTTTGTTGTATTGTTTAGTGTTGTATTTGTCGTGTTGTTATCATCACTATTGAACATGTCACTTAAATCAGGTGTTTCAAAATGGATGACTGTTGCACCTACTGTTCCACAGATCATAGCTAGTATTCCTACTATTATTATGAGGAACATTTTTGAGTTTGTACTTGAACTAATAATATTACCTCCTCTAGTCTCCTGTGGCTACTACTGCAATAAGTGATATTATCATTGCAATTAGTCCGAGCCATGCATTTCCAGTGTTCCATCCAAGTATTGTCATAATGAATATGAATATAAATACTGCGATGAGTGTTCCTGATTTATTTGATATGTAGTCTATGGATGATCTTGTGAATTCTGTTGGAATATAGTATGCATATTTTCCATTTGCTAAGTCAAATACTACTGATGGTGTATCATGTCTTATTTGTAAATCATCAGTTAGATGAGCATTTTCTCCTGCTTCTCTTCTACTATTTCCTATTCCTATTCTTAAGTTTAATCCATTATTTAGAGCATACCATGCACAATCCAATCCTGTTTTTATGGCTATGGATTTGTTCGGGTAGTTGATGATAAGGTCATCTCCACCTACACGGTAGCCTTCTATTTTGCCTTGGCTTTCATTTTCAATATATGTATTAATATCATTCATTATTTCGATGAGTTTATCTTTTCCATATTCTGAAATGAATCCTGTTGAGTCTTTTGCATCTATGTACATGAAGTTATCTACAGGAAGTGGTGTTAATTCTACTCTTTCTACAGTAGGAACTTCTTCAAAGATTACACCATATTCTCCACCTAATTTAGTGAATCCTACTCCTGATATTGGTCCTATTGCTGCATTCATTTCTATTGCACGTTCTATTGATGCAGCTCCTGTCATTCCTACTGCTGCTCTTACATTTATACCTTGTTGCATTCCAAGGGCTATTATTTTAATTGCTATTCTTATTCCTTCTTTTTTAGAAGGCATGAGTGCAACAATTTCCGTTCTACCTTTTTCAATAATTTCTCCATCTACTACTTCTATCATTTTTGCAAATGTATTTATGAGTGGGGCTCGCTCTAGGAGTTCTATGTATAGGTAACGGTCATTTCCCATGATGATATTACTTAGTAGTGCATATTCATTAACATCATCATCTGCTGGTTTTATTTCAACAAATTTCCTGTTTAGGGGTAAGTCTCGTTGGTCTATTTCTCGTTCAAGGTTTTGAAATATACTTCTGCTGTTTATATTTGCAGGTTCTATTTCTATAAGCATTGTTTTGGTTAGGTTTATTAGTGAAACATATTCTGTTTCTAAATCAGTAGTTGCAAAGTAATTTGTACCTATACTAACCACTCTTTTGTTTAGAAGACGACTGAAAAGGCTTTTTAATAATCCGTTAAAAGCCATTTATCTTTTACCTCCACGTTCTATAGAGATTTCATATTGTCCTTGTTTTTCCATAAGCATACTTGGTTTTACAGATACTACAGGGAATTTCCAAGTTCCAAGTCTTGCTGCTAGTGTACTTGCTATGTTTCTAGAGTTATGTTTTATAAATGAGTAGTCTGCATCGTTTATTATTATATCTAAGTTGTATGGTGATTCTTCTAGTATTTCATCAGAGTATATTATGTTTAATTCGAATGTTCCTGGTCTTGTAAATAAATCATTTCTCACAGCTACTAGTGGTGAATGATCTAGATTTAATTTGTTACGTACTGTTACTGCTATTGTTCCAGCATTACGTACTGCTTCTTTATAATCTTTAGGATTTACAAGTACAAATATTAGAAAATCTGATTCTTCCATACCTTCATCTACAAAGGATACCATTTTATTTAATATTGGTATTTTAAGGAATAAGTTTTCTAGTTTTGAATCAATTTCATTTTCGTCTTCATCACTTACTCTGTTTATAGCTTCTTGGGCTACAGCTAATCCTGAGAATTTTCTATTTTTTTTAGATTTGTATACATCAAATCCTCTTTTTTCAAATTCATTTAATGATTTGGAACAGATTTTTTGAAGTATGTTTTTTACTTTTTTAGGAGGTGCTGGTTTTCCTATTTGGAAACGTCCATTTTTAACCCTGTATGGTAGTCTTTTACTATCAATATCTTGAAATTCGTCTCTATAGTCTCTAAACAAATCATTTGATAATATTTTTGCATCTTCTTCATATGCTAGGTTTAATATGTAATGATCTGCTATTGTTCCAGCAGGTACTGGGAATACTTCTTCATTTTGGATCATTTCATTAAAGCCATCTTTATCATCAATTTCATGTCGTAATGGTGCATCAGATAGAACTATAGGTTCATGTCCTAACTTTTCAAGGGTACTTATTGCAACTTTTAATGTTTTTAAGCTGGGTGTAACTTTTCCTGTTTCTTCATTTGCTTCTTGTCCATAATATGCTACATTTGACCCATCAACAATTATTTTCAAAAGATCACCTATTATTTTGTTTTTATTTTAAAAGTTCTGTTCCTTTATATAGTATATTTATATTATATTAATCTTTTTATTATATTAATTTTTTTTGTGAAAGAATATTTTTTTTTATTCTTAAAACTTATGGTGGTGTTAAATGTTTTATTGTTTCATCGGAATTATGTAATGTTATTTCAATGTGTGGATTATTTATATCAATTACATTGTATGAGGGAGGGATATTTCCTCTTAATTTCATTGATGAAACAGTTCCTGCAGTTGTAAATAATGTATTATTCATTTTCCATATATGAGGGACGTGTTTATGGCCAGATAATACTATATTAACATTATTTTGAAGTACTGTTAATAGGATATCTCCTGCATCACTTAGGATATTTCTTTCACGACCCGTATGTGGTATTGGAATAATATGGTGGTGGAGGGCAATTATTGTAAATAGTCCTCTTTCATTTGCATCAGCAAGTTCTTTTTCCATAAATCTTCTTTGAATTCTTCCTATTTTTCCATGTCCTATGTCAGGTTCACTACTGTCAAGTCCAATTATTTTTATTGCTTCATTTTTAAGTTCAAGAACACTATGACTTTCACCAAATAGTTCTTCAAAGATTTCATAACCTATGTTTCTAGCATCATGATTTCCTGGAACTATTATTTTTTTGGGTTTTATCATATCTATATATTTCTTTGCTTGGATAAATTCATTATAGAAACCATTATCTGTTAAATCACCTGTTATGATTACAGCAGCTGGTTTCATTTCATTTATTTCTTTAATAGTTTTTAGTAAGATATCTTTCCTAAAATGTGAATAACCTGTATGTAAATCTGATATATGGACAAGTTTTGTCATTTAGGATAACCTCATTATTGCTTCTGCTAAATCTCCTTTTGTTTCTTTAAGTGCTTCTTCTGCTTCACTTTTTGTTTTTCCTGTTTGGGATGCTACCAGTTCAATATCATCATCTGATATTTCAGTTGGTGTTTCTATGGACTCGCTGCCTTTAATTCTTTCTTCAGCATCACCTACAACTTGGTATGTTTCTTGACCCATTGCTTTCATAATACTTACTTCAGCATTTTTAATTACAATTTCTTTATCTTTGAGTACAATAACAACTTCTTCTACTCCTTTAAGGTCTTTCATGTTCATACCCATTTGTTTCATTTGTCTTTCCATTTGTTTTAATTGTTTTGGATTCATTCTTCCGCCTGGAAACATATTATAATTCCTCCTATGATAAAATTAGTTTTTCTTGTATTTAACAAGTCCTTTATATTTATAATTTATTTTTTTATAAAAAATATTATACCTATTTATATTTATATATGCTTAATATTATATTAAAATTAGTCTTTTTTATTAGTTTGATGTGATGATATTTATCAAATTAATAAGTATTTTTTTTAGAAAAAGAGTTTGTAGGTGATGATATATTATTTTTCATCATCTTTTTGTTGTTGTAGTGCTAGTTCACTAACAAGTTCATTTATACGTTTTTTCTGATCTTCTATTCTATTAAATAATTTAAATGAAATATAGAATAATAATAGTGTTGCAATTATATATAATGCATCAAGACCTCTACCTAATCCCGTTATTGCGGCAATATGTATACTTATTTCAGGAAATAGTGCGGCAATTATAACTAGTATTCCAAGAATTATCCATGTACTATATAATCCTATACTAAGTACATCATTATAAAAACGTTTAGATACGAATATGGTTGCAATTATAATGGCAATTATAATTAATAGTTGATATGTAAACATTATATTCAATCCTTATTATTTAATTGTTTCATTAAGAAATTCCAAGATAATTTTTATACCTACTAGTGTGTTAGTTCCTTTTTCTATGGTTCTTTGATCATAGATTGTGGTCATGGGAACTTCTTTTAGTTTAAGTTTTCGTCGTTTAATTTCACCAATAATTTCTGATGAAACACCATACTGTGGTGATTTAAGTTGTAATTTTCTTGCAGTATCTGCCGTAAAAGCTCTTAATCCGGACTGAGAATCTTTCACCATTTTTCCTTGGAAAATATATGTTATTTGATTCATCACAGTATTACCAAATCTTCTTCCTGTTGGCATATCATTAAAATCTCTAGCTGCTATAACTATATCAGCTTCACCATTTTGTAATGGTGGATACATATTATATAAGTCATCAGGGTTATGTTGACCATCAGCATCAAATGTAATCATTATATCAGCATTTTTACTAAGTGCTGCTTTAATTCCTGTCTGAATAGCTCCTCCTAGTCCTATATTTATTGCATGTCTATAATGATAAACCATAGGTGAATATTTTTTAACTAATTTTCTTGCTATTTTAGGACTATTATCTTTAGATCCATCATCAATTATTAGAACTTTGAATCCTCTTGTCACTAGATTTGTAACAACGTCTTCTAGTGTTTCTTCTTCATTGTAACAGGAAAGTATTATGTATATATCTGATGTTATTGGTGGAATATCTGTTTTTGTCATATTATTTTTGTCCTATAATTGTTTTTTTTAAAATAGTATTAGTCAAAGATATTTTCTTTGAGTAAATGTATGAAGTAATTATATTATTTGTTTACACTAAAATTCATTTGATGAAGTAAATTATCTTTCTTTTATTAAATGATTTTTGGATTTTTGACTAATACTCTCTTTAACTAATATTATTTATATATTAGGTTATTTTTATATTTTTTAAAATTAACTTGAAAAATAGAGTATTTTGGGATTTAATATTTAATTTATTTAAATAGATTTATTTTTAAAATAAAGAAGGATTGTTGATTTATTTGTTAATTAATTTAATTAAATAAATCATTCTTTTAGCTAAATTTATGGATGTTGTAATACCAATTTCATCTTCACTTGTATTTCCAGCACCTGTTCCTCCATAATGGGCAGTAGGTCTATCATCACCTACAATAATTCCACCTTGAATGAGGAAAAAATCATGAATAGATGCAATAGTACTTTCTTGTCCGCCATTACGGAATCCTCCAGTACTTATAGCTCCACAAACAGTATTTTTAAAGGCATGAATATTACGTAATGGTCGAAGTCTATCAATAAATGTTTTAGCAAGACCAGTCATATCTCCAAAATAAACAGGACTACTCATAATAATACCATCAGCATATCTTATTTTTTCTGTAATTTCAGACATATCATCATTAATCATGCATTTATTATCTTTTTTACAGTTATCACATCCAATGCAAAATTGAATATTTTTATCATGTAATGTTATGAGTTCAACATCAATATTTTCTTCATCAATTTCTTTAAGTGCAGCTTTAACAAGAATTTCTGTATTACCATTACTTCTTGGACTTCCTACAATTCCTATAACTTTCATTCAATCATCTGTATTTTATTTTTTCATATTTTTACAATTAATAAGTTTGGATGCTAAATTAATATATTCTAAAACAATATTATCCCAGTTAAATTTTTCTTCAACATTTTTTCTTCCTTGGAGTCCTAGTTTTTCTTCCACATTCTTATTATTTAGTATATATTCAATTTTTTCTTGAAATGTATCAATATCTTCTGGTTCTACTAGATATCCTGTTTTTGTATCATCAACTACTTCTACAACTCCTCCTGAAGCATAGGCAATTGTAGGTGTGTGACAAGCATTTGCCTCAGATAATACCATTCCAAATCCTTCTCTAGTAGATGGTAATGCTAAAATATTAGCTAGTTTCATTTGATAAATTAATTCTTCATTACTTAAATCTTGCATGAATTCAACATAATCTTCTAAACTATTTTCGGATATATAATGAAGTAAATTATCTTTTTCAATTCCTTTACCAACAATAACTAGATGAATACCTGGTATTTTTTCTTTAAGATTATTAATTATTTTTAATAAATGATCCACATGTTTATGAGGAACGAGTCTTCCTACAAATAATACACGATTATTATCTTTTTTATTACACTTTACACTATCAATACTTTCAAGATCAACACCAATGTAATTAACTTCAATTTTATTTGCATCAACATTAAAATCATTTACAAGTGATTTTTCAGTAGCTCTACTAACTGTTAATATTTTAGTAAATGGTCTTTTAACAAGGAATTTTTCAGCTTTATATGCAAGTGATGATGATTGAATCCATTGGTCTTGATTATTTGTACTAGTATCATATATTGTACCAATTACTGGAATATTTACTCTTTTAGAATACATTGTTGCTGGAAGTAATGGTGAATATGATTGTGCATCAATAATATCATAGTTATGACTATGTAACCATTTAAGAACAGCACGTCCATAGACAATAAAATCCTGTTTTGACCTTTGTGGGGGATTTTCAATAGTAGGACCGATATGATAAATATTAATACCTTCTTGAACTTCATGTTCTTCAGTATTTTTAATTTTCATTGTTAAAATATCAACTTCATGACCTTTTTCAACTAAACGTTTAGTTAATTCATAGTAACGTCTTTCACCGCCACCATTATAATAAGGTACAAAAAATTCAAGTATCATGCAAAATTTCATTTCATTACTCATCCTTTTTTTGATTATTAAGCTATTTTTCCAATATACTTTAAAAAAATATAATTAATCATTAATATTATTGTAATATCATATATATTTTAAACATAATATTAATATTACTTCAGTAAATTATAGTTATATTCTGTTATAATATAAGTAGAAATTATTCTATTTTTAATTTCATATAATTAAATATTCTCTATAATAATTTAAACTAATTTTCTTTTTTAAAATTATAATTTCAATACTTGATAATAAGATTATTTACAATATATTATTTTTAAAAGTTTTAAGAAAATTATTTTTCATAAACTAAATAGGTTCAACATATATATACTAAAAAAGAGTAATTATTACATATTTGTTATTCAATAACAAATAATAATTTTAATACATAAGTTTTATACATGAAATAAAAACACCTTTTGAGTTTTTAACTAACATTATTAATAGGGAGATAATATGGTATTATACAAGTCATAGTATGATAAAATATTATTTTAATAATGTTTTCACATACTTTAAAGAAATACTCTTTTATAATGCAAATAATATTAATCTATCCATTACTTATTCTTAAATATCACTTAATTTTTGAAAATTTTATTAAAACTATTTTAGAAATATAATAATTAATAAAAAGAATATTAGGATTAGATATTATGGCAAAATTTACATTTAATAAAACATCCATAGAAGGAGTTTATATAATAGAAACACAAGTATTTGGTGATGAAAGAGGATATTTCATGGAAACATACCAGAAAGATGTCTTTGATGAAGCAGGACTTGAATTTAATTTTGTACAAGATAACCAATCACGATCTAAAAAAGGTGTTTTAAGAGGACTGCACTTCCAATACACTCAACCTCAAGGAAAACTAGTTAGAGTAATAAAAGGTGAAGTATTTGATGTAGCAGTAGATCTTCGTAAAGATTCACCAACCTATGGTAAATGGGAAGGAGTTATTCTTTCTGAAGAAAATAAGAAACAATTCTACATTCCAGAAGGATTTGCTCATGGATTTGTAGTATTATCAGATATCGCAGAATTCACATATAAATGCACAGATTTCTATAAAGCTGATGATGAAGGTGGAATTAAATGGGATGATCCTGAAATTGGAATAAAATGGCCAATAGATGATATTGATGAAATAATTCTATCTGAAAAAGATCAAAAATGGAAACCCTTATCAGAAACAGAAATCGACTTTTAAATTAGATTAAACCTTTTTTTAGTCTAATTTCTTTTTAATTTTTTTTCTTTTTACAAAAAAATATATACTAAATTAAATTAATTAAATTTAACTCAATATATTAGTATTATTATAATAAGTCTATTTTATCCCATTGGATTAATCCATCTTCTAAGTATTCTTTATCACAATGTACTTTTTCTATTTTTCCAATAAATAATTCATGAGTACCATTTTCAGGAGTTATTGAATCAATCACTGTACATTCAAAGTTAACAGGACAATCTATAAGTATTGGTGCATCAATAATATCTGCATCACATGTATTTAGATTTGCTAATTTATCTTCATCTGTTCCTGACACAGTTCCGAGATACATAAACTCATCAGCATAATTTTTAGCAGGTATATTTACTACAAATTGTCCAGTTTCTTTTATCATAGGATAAGAATATCTACTTGGTACAATTCCAATTATAACCATTGCTGGTTCTAAACTTGCATTTGCTGCTAATCCTACTGCTAATGCATTATCTTTTCCATCTTTACGACAGGATATAATTGTATTGGGTTTTGGTTCAATTCGTGATTTGTTTATTTCAGCTTCAGATTTCATTTTTCTAATATTCTCCTAAGTTTTTTATAATTTGACATTATTTTTTATATTTTTTATAATGTTTTTTTTGTTTATTTATGTTAAATACATGGATAATTAAAATATTATACAATTATTTTCATTTAAAAATAAAAAGTAAATAGTTTATATTTTTTTGTTGGGTAGAGATTTAGTGTAGAATTCATAAAGTTTCTCATCATTTTTTATATAATCAAAATCTATAATATTAAAGCTTGTTTCTTTATTATGTTTAGCTATGGATATTTGACTATCTATGAATCCGTTGTATTTAATAATTTTAGCTAGTTCTTTACCATATGTTTTTGATGGATTTTCTATTTTTTCTTGAATTTTATTTAGTATATCTTCTGAATTTAGTTGTAAATCATTATTCATTTTTTTCATATTATCTAAAATTTCTGTTGCCCATTCTTTGATAGTTATTTCTTTTCCATCTTTAATTAACTTTGTATCTGTTTTATAGCCTAGTTGGGCAGTTAGTTCTTCATTAATAACACTATCTTCTTGCCATTTTTCATATTTTGTTTCTTTTGTTATGAGTAAATATATGATAAATAAGTGTATGAATTTCATGTCTAGTTTGGTAATACCACATTTATCGAATGGGTTAATGTCAACGGTTCTTATTTCTATGTATAATATTCCATCTTGTTTTAATGATTTTAAAACATTATCTCTATCTTTTGGTTTTAATCTTATTTGTGTGTATAATTCTTTTGCTTCTGATAATAAGCCTTTATCAATAAAACTATTAACATCACTAATATAATTGTTTAATGAATCATATCTTGGATATAGTTGAATGAGATTTTTATAACCACAGGATGCATTTCTAAATGACGGTCCTTCGGTACTGTAAAAACTATTTTTTTCATCTTTTTTATTCATAAGAGTTGTGCATTCTGTTGTGAATGTTTCATGAGCTCCTACTGATGCTCCTGTTAAATATATGATTAGCCATTTATATCGTAGGTAGTTTCGCACTATTTTTAGGTATAGTTGGTTTTTAAATTCTTTATAATCAATGTTTTTAGGATATTTTTCATGTAATTTCTTAATGGTTTCTTCTGTGAATGAGAAATTATAATGTATTCCTGAAATTAATTGTTTTTTTGTTCCATATTTTGCTGCTAGGTTTTTTCTATATGTTCTAGCTTTTTCTCCATCTATATTATCTGAGTATTTAGCTAGGGGTATTTTGTCTGATGAAGGTATTATACATGGAATAGATGAGTTCCATATGTATTCATCATCTGAAATATTTGTATTTACAATGTCAACAATAAAAGAAAGATAGTGATATGCTTCATCTATTGAGTGGAATGTTGGTGTAACTATTTCTACTTGGCTTTCTGAGAAATCTGTGGTTATGTATGGATTTTCTAGTTTTTTTCCAAATATTTCTGGATGTGGTGTTAGAGCTAGTTTTCCATCAGATGTTATTCTAAGTCCTTCTTTTTCTAGTCCGAAGTTACCTGATAGTATCTCTTCTGGACGGAGTATCTTTTTTATTGTATCTATTGTAAAATAATCTTGCATATATATTTATTAGGTTATCAGTAATATTTAAACTTTTTAACAATTGTTATTTTTTTAGTTACTTTGGATGTCTAACAAAAACATATATTATTCTAAAATATAATTCTTTATAATATAAATTTGCTTTATAATGCAAATAAGTTAAACTAAACAATTGAATATACTATATGGAGTATACAAGAAATTCAAAAAAAATTAGTTTTAGTGGAAATTCAACTAACAATAATAAGTATTTTTTTTTAATTAAACAAGTTCTATCTTTAAAAACATATTTTCAAATAAAATTTGTGTTTTGTTTTTAATCATCTTAATTTATGAGTTTTTGAGCCATTTGTATGTATTGTGAAACTAATTTATCCCAGTTAAATTTTTCTTCAACATTTTTTCTTCCTTGAAGTCCTAGTTTTTCTTCCACATCTTTATTATCTAGTATATATTCAATTTTTTCTTGAAGTGTAGTTATGTCTCCAGGTTTTACTAGATATCCTGTTCTTGTATCATCAATTGCTTCTACAACTCCTCCTGAAGCATAGGCAATTGTAGGTGTATGACAAGCATTTGCCTCTGTTAATACTCTTCCAAACCCTTCTCGTGTGGATGGTAATACTAATACATTGGCTAGTTTCATTTGATACGTTAATTCTTCATTACTTAATTCTTGCATGAATTCAACATAATCTTCTAAATTATTATCCTTAACATATTTAAGTAAACTTTCTTTTTCCGTTCCTTTACCTATTATTACTAAGTGAATATCAGGATATTTTTCTTTAATATTATTAATTATACTTAATAAATGATCTGCATGTTTATGTGGAACAAGTCTTCCTACAAATAATACACGATTATTATCTTTTTTATCACATTTTACACTATCAATAGCTTCTAAATCCACACCATTATATATTAATTCAATTTTAGATGGCTTGATATTAAAATCTTTTATAAGTGATGTTTTAGTATTTTCACTAACTGTTAATATTTTAGTAAATGGTAATTTAACAAAGAATTTTTCACCAAGATATGCTATTGTAGCTTGTTGACTGTATTGGTCTTGATTTCCATTACTAACATCATGTATCGTAGCAATCAAAGGGATATGTGATTTTTTTGAGTATAATACTGATGGAAATAGTGGTGAGTATGCTTGTGTATCAATAATATCATAGTCATGACTATTTAACCATTTGAAAACTGCATACATGTACTGGAGTATTTTTCCTTTTGATCTATAGGGTGGAGTTTTAATTGTTGGTCCAATATGATATATGTTAATACCATCATAAATTTCATGATGTGGAGCACCTTCCACATTCATTGTTAATATATCTACTTTATGACCTTGTTTAACTAGACGTTTTATTAACTCGTGGTAACGAATTTCTCCCCCCCCATAGAAGTAAGGCATGAAGAATTCTAGTACCATACAAAATTTCATAGTTTTACCTGATTTTTGTAAGATCTCTTCACTAGAGTAATTTTTAGAATTAAAGTTATTATTAGTTTGATTTTCACTGTTCATTTTATCACAATTTTTTCCTTTTTTTATAGAAAAGGAGTTAAATTACTTGAATTTATTACTTTTAAAAAATAGATAACAGGATATGTTACTATGTGCTTTAAAAAAAATAAACTTTTCTTGATAATATATTAGCTATTAAAAAAATATAAACATGACTATTAATAAACAGATAAAATTGTAAGAAAATCTCTAAAAAAGTTTATAAAAAGAAATAAAATGGTTATAATCTATTTGAGTTATCATTTAAACTATTAGAATATGTAAGATGGATAAACTTTATTAAAAAGATGAAGTATAGTAAAAATTCAAGGAAAAAAGTATTAGTTGGGTTCTTAAATAACTAGTTAATATATAAATAAATTCATCTTAAATATTCATTAAATGTTAATAAGTGTATGTATATGATATTTAATATAAGTGGACGAACAGATATTGTAAATTATTATTCAAGATGGTTATTAAATAGGATGAATGAAGGTTATGTTTATTCTAGAAATCCATATAATATGCATCAAATAACTAAATATAGTTTAAAACCTGATGATGTAGATGCTTTAATTTTCTGTTCTAAAAACTATAAGCCCTTATTAGATGAATTTGATGATATAAATAAGAATTATAATACTTTTTCATATTATACAATAACAAGTTATGGATATGATGTTGAAGAAAATGTTCCAAGTATAAGAAAATCAATAGATACATTTATAGAATTATCAGAAATAATTGGAAAAAATAAAATTGCATGGCGTTTTGACCCTATTCTTTTAACATCAAAGTACACAGTAGATAAACACATGGATTGTTTTGATTATATTGCTTCACAAATAGCAGATTATACTAGTTTTGTAACATTTAGTTTTGTTGACATGTACAATAAATTAAAAGTAAACATGCCTGAAATTATACCATTTACTCAAAGAAATCTTCAAGAATTAATAAAGCACAGGCCAAAATCTCTAAAAAATATAAATTAGATATACAAAGTTGCATTGTAAATGATAATTATGAAAAATATGGTATAAAAAGTTCAGGATGTATAACAACAAGTATACTTGAAAAAGCAAATAACATAAAATTTAAGAATATAAAACATTCAGGTATGCGTCAGGGATGTAAATGTCTAAAATGGCATGATTTTGGTGCATATAATACTTGTCCAAATGCTTGTAAATATTGTTATGCAAATAAAAATAGACGAATTGCTCTAAAAAACTATAAAAAACATGATGTAAATTCACCAATTTTATTTGGAAAAATAAGTAGTGTTGATAAAGTAAGTATTTCCAAACAAAAAAGTTTACTTATAAGGGATAAGAAACAAACAACTCTCTTTTAAAAAGTTAATGTGGAGAATATATAATTATTCTCTTAATTCATTTACAGTTTCAGATAAACTTCCCATACATACATTACAGTGGTCGGGAATATTTACTTTTTCTTTATGTAATTGACATAAAACTTCTTGTGTTTTTATTGTTTTACATATATGGCAGAATCTTGGAATTAAATCAATAGGTTTTAATTCTTTAGATTTCATATCTTTTGCCATGTCTTTAATATATTGTTCAACAATAGGATTAAAATCTAATTCATGTCCTCTTTTATCACTAATATATTGAGATACTGCTGGTTGTGTTATATCTAGTAGTTCTGAAATCTCTTTCTGTTTCATACCTAGATTTAATAATTCTTTTGCTAATTTTGATCGTATTGAAGGTATAACATACCATACAACTATTTCACATGGTGGTTTCATGAGTAAATTCCTCCTATTTCTTTTTTCATATCTTTTTTTAAAATTTAGTGTTAAATATAATATATTTTATTTTTTCTTATTTTTATTACATTTACTAATTATATAAAAAGGGTATATATATAAATTCACATTGTTAAAAAATTAATTCTCAAATTTAATTCTGATGAATATCTTGATTTAATGTATATTATATTAATTTAAATTAAATGTATTATATTGAGTTCTAATACTTTCTAATTTGTATTTAGATAACATAATATACTAATAAATATAAACATAATACATAGATAAAATTTAATAAAATAAACATTAATCAACCAATATTGGTGAAACTATGAATCTGTTATGGTTTTATATAGCAATAGTACTTGCTTGTTCTGACATACTTCATGGAGTTATATGGCATACTTTCTCTGATTTTTATATAATATTTGGAGAAATAATATATAATATAGTAAAATCATCCTTCGTAGCATGGATTATTCATGAAGTTATAGAAGCAATATTTCATGTAATAATATTAACAATAGTATTCCAATCACCAACAATAGGAATTCTAGCCGGAACAATACATTTAATCATAGATTTATTCCATAATTTCTTTGATTTAGACATGACTGGACTTCAACATAGAGCACTACACTTTACAATTGAATCAATATTCTTAATGGTAGTACTCACACTATAATGAAAAAATGCTCTTTTTTCATAATAAACTTTTTTTCAATAAATAAAAAAATAAAAGGACTGATAATAAAATGCCTGTAATAAACTTTACATATGATGAATTATTTGAACAATTAGGAAAAGAATTACCAAAAGATGAACTAATAAATATACTTCCAATGATTTCAAGTGATGTAGAATCCTACGATGATACAGAAGTAAAAGCAGAATTCTTCCCTAATAGACCGGACTACTATAGTGTAGAAGGAATAGTACGATCACTAAAAGGATATCTTGATTTAGAAAAAGGAATTCCTGAATACACAATAAAAGAAACAGACAATACAATCACAGTAGATAAAGAACTTGAAGAAATAAGACCATATGTAGCATCATGCATAATAAGAAATGTGAAAATTAATGACCAACAATTACGAAATATAATGGAATTCCAAGAACATTTACACTGGGTAATAGGAAGAGACAGAAAAAAAGTAGCAATAGGAATACATGACCTTGATAAAGTAGAAGGACCATTTTATTACAAAGCAGGAAATCCTGATGAGGATAAATTCATACCACTAGAAACAACAGAAGAACTAACCCTAAATGAAATTCTAGAACAACATGATAAAGGAGAAAAATATGCAAAACTCATAAAAGACTTTGATAAATACCCATTAATAGTAGATAACAATAATAATATAATGTCTATGCCACCAATAATCAACAGTGACTTAACAAGATTAACAACAAAAACAACAAACTTATTCCTTGATGTTACAGGAACAGATATCAATGCAGTAACAAACTCTTTGAATATAATAGCATCTAATCTAGCAGAAAATGGGGCAACAATTGAAACACTTGAAGTAAACTATCCTTACAGGGAAAATATAATCTATCCTCAATTTGAACCAAAAATAATTAATGTACATAAAGATAAAGCAGAAGAATACATAGGTATTGATTTAACAGCAGATAAAATAGTAGAAACACTAGAAAAAACAAGATTCAATGCAGAAAAAATAGATGAAAACACAGTAAAAGTAGAAGTACCACGATACAGAATAGATATACTTCATGAAGTAGACATCATAGAAAATATAGCACTAGGATATGGATTCAATGAATTACCAGCAGAACTACCAAACTTCTCAACAATAGCAAACCCTGATCCAAAAAGAGAATTTGATAAAATAATAGAACAAGTAATGATAGGATTATCATTCATAGAAGTAAAAAGTTTAATGTTAACAAGTGAAAACCAACACTACACAAAACTAAGAAAAGAAATAGAAGAAGACAGAGTAACCGTAGCACAACCAATCACACAAGATAGGACAATGATACGAAAATCACTAATTAATAGTTTACTAGAATTCTTAGAAGATAATAAACACGAAGAATTACCACAAAAAATCTTTGAAATAGGTGATGTAGCATACATTGATACAACAAAAGAAACTCAAATGAAAACAGTTAAAAAATTAGCAGCAGCACAAATATCTTCAGTAGCAAACTTCACAACAATAAAATCCATAGTAGAATCATTTGTAGCTAATATGGGATTTACAATGGAATTAAAAGACTCTAAAAATCCATCTTTTATCCAGGGTAGATGTGCAGAATTCACAACAAAAGCATTAAATGACAATACACCATTCACATTTAAAGGATACTTTGGAGAAATTCATCCAGAAGTACTAACTAATTTTGAACTAGAATATCCAGTAATAGCTTTTGAAGTAGAATTTGACCAAAAAGAATAAATTATAAAAATAATTTACTCTCACCATCTCTTTTTTTTAATTATTTCTACTATTATTTATATAATATTTTAAAAATAATATTAGTTGGTATATAGTTAATACAACATATATAATAATATGAAATATAGAATGCTTGGAAAAACAGGTATATCTGCTTCAATTCTAGGTTTTGGAGCAATGAGATTACCTCTTCTTGATGAAAACCCAGAACATGTAGATATTAAACAAACAGAAGCAATGATTGAATATGCAGTAAACAATGGAATTAATATGTTTGATACAGCATGGGTTTATCATACAACAGATAGAAGTAAACCTGGAGTAAGTGAAACTATTCTAGGAGATATATTAAGTAGTGGATTTCATGATAAAATACATATATCCACAAAAATGCCTTCATGGGAAATTAAATCATGGGAGTATTTTGATTCAACATTAGATAAACAATTAGAACGATTAAAAACAGATCAAATAGACTTATTTTTCATACATTCAATAAAAGATTCATTTTATGCAGATATTAAAGAAAAAGGGTTGTATGAATTTGTAGACAAAGCATTGTCTGATGGACGAATTAAACATATTTGTTTTTCAACACATGGTTCCTATGAATTATTAAATCAAATACTTGATGATTATGATAAATGGGAGTGTGTATTAACACAATTAAATTATCTTGATGAAATGGATAATCCTGGATTAAATGGACTTAAAAAACTAAATAAGCTAGGGTTAGGAACAATGATTATGGAACCATTACGTGGTGGAAAATTAGCACAAAATCAACCAGTACAAGTACAAAAAATATTTGAAAATTCAACTAAAAAATATAAACCAATAGAATGGGCATTTAATTATTTATGGGATAAATCGGAGGTAAACTGTGTGCTTAGTGGGATGAATAATTTAGAACAAGTAAAAGAAAACATAGCCTTAGTTGAAAATGCAAATATTGGTATGTTAGATGATGAAGATAAACAAGTTCTATATGATGTTAAAAAAGAATATGATAATCTAATTAATATTCCATGTACTGAATGTAATTATTGTATGCCTTGTCCATTTGGTGTTAATATACCTAAATGTTTCAGAGAATATAATATGGATGTTATTGGTGATCAATCACTTAATTCTGTTCAATACAAGTTTCACATGCATGAAGATCGCCAAGCACATAATTGTGTTAATTGTAAAAAATGTATAGAATCCTGTCCTCAAAACATAGATATTCCAAAGCAACTTGAAATTGTAAAAAAACATTTTGGTGCATGATAATGACAGTAGAAATTAAAGTAACTGATATTATTCCACGAATATTATCTGCTGATGTAGCAGCAGAAGAATTATTTCGTGAAATTAATAAATTAAATGATAATGAAGTAATACTTGATTTTATAGGAATTGAATTTATGAGTATTTCCTTTGCACAGGAGTATTCCTATCAAAAAAGAGTTTCTAAAAAAATAATAACTGAGAAAAATCTTTTGGATTCTGATAAAGAACTTTTATCTTTGTCTAAAAATTTATTTGATTCTTAATTTTTTCTATTTTTTTATTAAAAAAAGAGTATTAATAGGTTAATCACCTATTAGTGTGATATGTATAGTTCTATTTCTTCGTGGTCCATCAAATTCTACAAAAAATATACTTTGCCAAGTACCTAAACTAATTTTTCTATTTATCACAGGTAATGTTTGTGTAGGTGTTGTTAGCATAGATTTTAAATGACTTTTTGCATTATCATCTATTTTATCATGATAATAATTGTCATTTGGAACTATTTTTTCTAGAAAATTAATATAATCTTTTTTTAAGCCATCTTCATCTTCATTTATCATTATGCTGGATGTGGTGTGTTTAGTGGATATATTAATTAATCCTTCTTCTAGTCCCTGTTTTTGTATAATTTTTAATATTTTGTTTGTAATATTAATTATTTCAATATTTTCATGTGAATTGATATGTATTTCATCATGTTTTATTAGCATTTAAATCACGAATTATTAGAATTGTGAGTCAATGTCATCATAATCCATAGTTCTTTCACAATAGTAGCATCTTAAAACAACAGGTTCTTTACTTTGCACATAGAATCTATCTTCTATTGGCTCATTAGAATGAGTTATACAATTAGGATTACTACATTTAACAACATCAGTAATTTCATCATTAAGCTCAAGATGTGATTTTTTAATATTTTCATAATCTCGTATAATATTAAGTGTTGCTTGTGGTGCTAGAAGAACTAATTTATCTACTTCTTCTTGTGATAATTCTCGACCTTCTATTTTT
Source organism: Methanosphaera sp. WGK6 (assembly GCF_001729965.1). NCBI lineage: Archaea > Methanobacteriati > Methanobacteriota > Methanobacteria > Methanobacteriales > Methanobacteriaceae > Methanosphaera > Methanosphaera sp. WGK6. The sequence goes on from NZ_JRWK01000006.1 coordinate 81,016, forward strand.
ATAATATCTTTTTTACCCATATCTGATGATGTTACATTAATTGCAACCATGATTGCAGTTTCATCATCAGGTAAATTTAACATACTAAGAATATTCATTGCACGATTTGCTTTTATATGATCAATAACAGTACCATTTTTTATACGTTTTACTTTTAATTCAGCTTTAACCATTGTAATCACTTATTCATCTAATTTCTTTATTTTTCGTGTTTTTATTGCTTGTCCTGTCATGAAATCATTTATTTCATAGCTGGATAGTAATGATTTACCACATGCTAATAATTCATCTTTTTTATTAACAATTAATACTTCATCATTTCGTCTAATATTCTCATCACAGTCTACTACAAACTTGTTAAACACAGATTTTCCTTTACGTGCAAATGGTTCTGAATCTTCAGATACAACAACCCTCATATTTGGAGCATCTAAGAATTCATGTAATCTAACAGCACCTAAATCAGATAATATTAAGAAACCGTCATTTGCTCTCATATTAACAATGTTTTCATCACCTTCAAAGACATGTCTAATTTTTTTAGTTTTTTACTTTTTTCAATAGTAATTTTATCTGGATTATCACCAAATAATGCATTACCTGCACCAGTACCAAACTGGTAATCAGCAATATCTTTTAATCTGTCAAAATCATCAATTTTAGCCTCTGGTAATTCTAGTTCATCTTCGATTAGAGTATATCCTGTTAAATTAAATTTATCAATAACTTTTCTGTGTATTAATACATTTTCATATTTATCAGCATATTTAACAATTAATTCTCTAATGAATTTCTTAGAATTCTCATCATGTATTGATGGTGACTCATTTTGTGCCAATGGATAGAATTCATCAAGGCCTAATGGAATTATTCCAAAGGGTACATCAGCAATAACAACATCACTATTAGTATAATTTGTGTTCATAGTATTATTTGAATAATAGGATGGTATTTTTGATGTGTATTTCTTAATATATTCTCTATTAACATATTTAGTATATGGTTTTCTTGTATGTGGTAGAATTACTAGATTTTTGTTTTTTGGTTTTATGTTTGCTAAATGTTTGATATGTCTTGATACTTCTGATCTAGCTAATGATTCATATCCTGTGTAGAAAAATGCTGTTTTTTTACTGCTTGGATTTAGTTTTTCCATGTCTTCTTGATATTCTTGTAATCTTCTAAGACCATCTAATAGGAATGGATGTGCTCTACATCTTAATTCTACTAACTTCATTAATTCTCCATCAACTATTGCTTGTCTTATTCTTCTTATTTCAGCAAAGCTTATATGAAGGTTATGTTCTGCTATGAGTTTTGCACGTTTTTCAGGTTCCATATGTTTTAATTCATCAACAGTATGTTCAGTACATACTCTACAACTACATGGCATTTCTACTAAATCATCTAATCTAAGAGTACCATCAGGCATCATAAAACGACCTTTATTTGCATATAATATATATGCAGCACTGTCAAATAAATCACATCCCATTGCCGTTGCAAGAGCAAATAACATTGGATGACCTGCACCCATAAGATGTCTTGGTTTATTTTCTGGTAAACCTCTCATTGAATAAATAACAGCATCAACTAAATCAGCATATCTATACATTTCCATTAATGGGACAACTGCACCTATAGGATATATGTCTGCATCAAATTTAGATATTTCTTTTGCACAATATTCTCTAAGATCAGGAAATGTTGAACCTTGAACTACACTATTTAATAGTAAATTGGTACGTACTTTTGATGCTTCTTCTGCTCGTTCTATTGTTACTTCAAGGTCATTTTCAGCTTCTTCACGTTTAACATAAGGTGCTGTTGGTATATCGAGAGATGTACCAATATCGGTTCCAATAGCTTCCTGGAATTTAATTACTTCTTCATTAGTAATGTCAATATCACCATATACTGATAATTGGAATGATCCTGAATCAGTCTCAATAGTTCCTGGGAAGTCTATTAAACTATGCACTCCTTCTTCTAAAGCTTTCTTCTTAAGTTTCTCATTCTTATATATAATATAAGAATTTGTTATTACAATTTCAGCTCCAAGTTTTTTAACATCAAGTGTTTGTTTACCTGGATGAACTACAGGCATTAATGCAGGTGTTGTAACAGTACCATGTGGTGTTTCAAACTTTCCTACTCTAGCCATAGCATCTTTATATTTAATTTCAAAATCCACTATTATACATCCATTATTTTAATAAATTTTTTTCTTTTATTTATTTATGTTTTTTTTAAATGAAATAATTTATTAATTTTTCATCATATTTTTTTTATTATATAAATATCTTCAAAGGTAGTTTTTAATTGAGGATATTTATCTAAATCAATTATAATACATTCATTTTCTTCTCTAAATTCAATATTTAAATCAAGTAGACTTTGTTTTTGAAATATCTTTGTCCAAACAAAATTATTTTCTTCATTTAGTAATTTATCAACTTTACCACTAGCTGCAGGGAAATTTACTAATCTAACAGCTTTAAATATATTCTTAATACTACCCTGTAAGTAACTGTAATTATTATTCAAAAACATGACATATCTAGTATCAGCTATATTTAGACCTTCAAAATATGATTTAATTTCTCCATAATTACTATCTAAGTAAATACTTCTTATATTTGTGTAGGTTGAAGTATATTCTTCTATTGTATTTCTAGTTTCATTATTAGATGAATTATCATCAACTAAAATCACATCTAATATTATAAATCCAATATTTTGTTGGACAATACTATTTATAGTTCTGTCTAATTCAAGTTTAGAATTATCTTTACAATAACATATAATTGAAATAGGATTGTCTCTATTGATATTTTCCTGAAGTTTTCTTGTTTTTTCATCATCAATAGTGATAGATAAAATAATTAAATCATAAAACATTTTATTTGTTTTACTCATATTTTCTCTAAATACTGCGTCTAAATCCTGTTCTATAATCTTTTGATGAATAAATTTTTTTATTTGTCTAAAATATTCATTTTTAATACGGGCTTCAGTATCATAAAAACTAACTCTAAGTGTATCCATTAGAGTATTATTATATTTTTGAATACATCCTTTTTTTTCAACAAATTCACTTAGTATTTCAATTATTTTGGTGTAATGTGGTTTATTTCCTTTATAAAACATATATGGATTAATTATAGGATTACTTTGTTCTATAAACAAATTATCTGCATTTGATAAAAATTTTCTTTTAAATAACTTAGATCCAATTGTCAATTGATTAATATCATGTTCTTGTTCATATTCCATATATTGTTCTATATTTGCTTGAGCTATACGTGATTTTCTGAAAATATTTTTAATAAATGCATCATCATAATTTATATTTTCATCATAAAATAGAACATACTGGCTGGTTATATAATTCATAATTGAATTATAACTATTAAGTTTATCAATACAATCTAACTTAACTACATTAATATTATAAAATGTTTTTTCATATTCATGGATTAATTGACTTGTTTTATTAGAAATAGATGTATCTGTTATGAATATTAATTTCATGTAGGAAAATCCCATACTCTGACAAATAAATGTATAGACAATATTATTTATCTGAGTAAGTGTTTTGTCCTCACAGAATATTATAATAGATAATGGTATATCTAATGTTAAATCTCGTTGGATTTGCTGTATTTTTTCAATATCTGAATTCATAGATAAAATTATCAAGTTATAAAAATATAAAAAAGGTTTACTTAGACTTTCTTGAATATCATAATACAGATCATATTCAACAATACATTTCAAAATAAAAGATTTAATATAATTAAAAAACTCATTTAAATATTCGGATTTTATAACTTGTGTTTTATTTCTAAGAGTATGTATCATATACTCATAAAATGATTTGTGAAATTTATCATAAAATTTAGGATTATTTTTTAAATATGTTAAAGTCTCTTCTAATGAATCTATGATATTAAGAATGGATAAATCTTGTTGTTTCATAACGGAACCCGATCGTATCATTCTATGATAGAAGTATTTATTAATTACAGAAACACGTTTTGCTGTTAGAAAAGTTTTAATAAAAAATGGATTGTCTTCAAAAATAATACCTTCTTGGAATCTGAAATTCAAGAATGATTTTTTGAATAATTTAGTATGGGGAGTAACTGATATTTTAAATAAAATATCACTATCAATATCTTCATGATTAAAGATTATATGATTATAATCATCTAATACTTTTAGAGATAATCCATTATCTTCAACATATTCTTTCTTTTCAATATCATAGCGTCTAGCTTTAAACATGAGTAAATCTAAATTTTGTTCTTCAGATTTATTAAAACAATATTCTAATGTTTCAAGGTCTAAATAATCATCAGAATCTACAAACATAATATATTTTCCTTTTGCATTATCAAGTCCTATATTACGTGAGTAACCAGCACCATCATTTTCTTTATTTTGTAGTATAATTATACGTTTATCTTTTTGGGCATGATTTTTAAGTATATTTAGTGATGAATCAGTTGAACAATCATCAATACATATAATTTCAATATCTGTTAATGTTTGTTGTTCAATTGATTTTAAGCACTGTTCTAAGTATTGTTCTGTATTATAAATAGGTATGATTACGGATACTTTTATTTGTTTTTTGGTTCTAAATTTATCTAACAATGACATAAAACTAACCTTCTTGGAGGAATACTATTTTTTAATTTATTTTTTCATGTTCTACTAATTGAAGTGCTTCTTTAATAATTTCATCCATATTCATATACCTATACATACCTAATCTTCCACCAAATAAGATATTATGATATTTTTTAGATAATTTTTCATATTTAGAATATATTTCTGAATTTTTATCATCATTCACAGGATAATATGCTTCATCACCTTTTTTCCAAGTTTTAGAGTATTCTCGAGTAATTATTGTTTTTTCAGAATCACTATTTTCAAAATGTTTATGTTCAATGATACGTGTATATGGAATTTCAGCTTCAGTGTAATTTATAACAGCATTTCCTTGATAATTTGAAGTATTTTTAACTTCTGTTTCAAAGTCTAGGCCCCTATATTCTAATTCACCATAACAATAGTCGAAGAATTGATCAATCATTCCAGTAAACAAGATTTTATTGGCCACATTATTCCATTTTTCTTTGTCTTCAAAGTAATCTACATTGGTTTTAACTTCAATACCTTCAAGTAATTTCTCTATAAGTTGTGTATAACCACCTATAGGAATTCCCTGGTATAAATCATTAAAATAATTATTATCAAATGTAAATCGTACAGGTAATCGTTTAATAATAAATGCTGGTAGTTGTGTGCATGGTTTACCCCATTGTTTCTCAGTATAGCCTTTTATAAGAATTTCATATATTGTAGGTCCAACTAAATTTATTGCTTGTTCTTCAAGATTAGATGGGTTTTTAGTTTCATATTCAGATTTTTCATCTTCTATAACTTTTTTAGCTTCATCAGGAGTTTTTACTCCCCATAAACCATAAAATGTATTCATATTGAATGGAAGATTATATAATTTACCTTTATAATTAGCAATTGGTGAATTAGTAAATCTATTGAATTTTATAAACTGGTTTACATAATCCCATACTTCTTCATTACTTGTGTGGAATATATGAGCACCATATTTATGAACATTAATTCCTTCTATTTTCTCAGTATAGATATTTCCACCTATAGTATTTCGTTTTTCAATAATTAAACATTTTTTACCTATTTTATTCATTTCATGTGCAAAAACTGATCCAAATAAACCTGATCCTACTATTAAATAATCATATTTCATGATAAAACTCCATATACTTCTTAAATACTTTGATGTTATTTATAATTTTAATTCTAAAATACAAATGCTATATAAATAACCCTTTAGTTTATTATTATATAATAATATATATTATAAGTAATAAATTAATGATTTCATTAAATTAGATAATAACTAGGGAATAATATGTTTTTCGTGGATAAAATCAAAGAAATTATACTTGATATGAGTAATAGTTATCAGTATTATCAGCAACAAAATATCCGACTTAAAAATGAAATGGACAGACAAAATACAATAATTTCAGACATACAATTTAATTCTAATAAAATGAGAAATGAAATAAAGTCTGATGAAAAATATATAAAAAAATTATCTGAAAATAAAAGTAGCAATAAATATAGAAACTCTTTAAATGATAAAATTAAAACTACAAATAATGAAATCAAAGAATTAAAACTAAAATCATCAGAGATTAATAATACATGTAACTTATTAAAACAGGATATTAAAGAAAAAAAAGAAATTACAGAGATATTAAAAAATAATACTAATAATCAAGTAGATTCTATTGATTCTCTTGAAGAATATAATTCACAATTAATCAATCTAAATTCTATTTTTAAAAAAGAAGTATCTATATTGTCAAAAGAAAATGATGTTCTACAAAGAAATTTAGCTGAAAAAACTAAAATTAATCAAGAATATAATAAATTTTGTGAAAATTGTAAATTATCTATACTTTTACTGGTTTCTAATAATGAACAAGAACTAATAGAAAAATCAATTAATTCTATTTTAAATCAAACAATAGGTTTTAATAATATTGAGTTAATAATTCTAGTAGATAATTCTAAAAATCAGGACATTCAGAAAACTTTAACAGAATATTCTAGAAAATATCCTAATATTAGGATAATGGAATTTAATGATAATGAAAATATATATAATAAAGGAATAACCAATACCTCAACTGATTATATAATGTTTCTAGATTCAAATCATTATTATACAAAAAAGGCATGTGAAATATTGTATAATAAAATAATCTCCCATAAAGTAGATATTGTGTGTGGAAACTATTTTAACATTACAGAAAATAAGACTTGTAATTTTAAAAATAATGATTTAAGTTATGAAACAGAATTCAAATCAGTACTTGAAAATATGAAACTACTTGAAATAGGTTCTATACTAACTAAAATATATAAAAAATCATTTCTAAAAGAAAATAATATTATATTTTATAATTATAAAACATGTTCTGATTTAATTTTCAATCAAGAAACATTATTTTATGCTAGAGGAATTATACTCATTGATGAAATAGTTCTTGAATATGAATCTCAAATGGATTCTAAAAGTAATCAAATGAAATTACAAAATACAATAGATTTATTAAAATCATTATTGGATGTATATATCTACTTATATAATTTATTTTCTAAATTTTGTCCTGAAAATGATTATTTGGTATTAAACTTATTAAATAATTGGATTATGGATGAATTAAGTAATTCTAATTTATATTATGATGAATTTAAGGATTTAATAGTAAATGCAAGATATTTATTTAAACTATTCTTAGATAATAATAACACATTAAAATATGAAAAATTAATAAATTTCTATAATTGTGTGGTAACTAATGAATATAAACAAGCCTATTATGAATATCAGAAATTAAAAGTATAAATTCATTCATTTGTTTTAATGTTTTTTATTTATATAATTTTTTTAGTGAATTATACTTTAATTTTAATTTATTTTAGATAAATCCAACTTCTCACCTATTTTTTTCCAATGTTTTATCTATTAAAAAACAATTAATTTATTACTAAATAATGATAAATATTTTATTAATTAATTAAAAAATTTTAATTTTTAATCATACTAAATTTCAGGTATACTTATGTCATTCACAGATAAACTTAAAAATTCAATAGTTAATAAAAGTAATAGTTACAAATTTTATAAAAATAATTATAATGTGTTTATTAAGGATATAGATAATAAAAATAAACAAATTATTAGTCTTCAAAATAATAATAAATTACTTATCAATGAAACTAATAAGAATAAATCTAAAATTAATTCGTTAGAAAAGCAGAATAAAAAAGATTTGGATAAAATTAATTCGTTAGAAAAAAAACAGGAAAATAATAATAAACTTATCAAGGAACTTGAAACAAAAAATAGTGAATTAAGTAATAATATCACTTCTTTAGAATATGATAGTGATAAATATGCTGAACTTATTCAATTATTAAGAGAAACTAGTGATGATAATGTTAAAATTATTCATTCATTAAAAGAAGATAATTCTAATCTAATTAATTTGAATTTAAGTTTAGAAAATGAGAAATTAAAATTATATCATGAAAATGAAGAATTACTCAAACAAACAAAGAAAATATCTGAAATTAATAATGAATATTCTAGAAGAATTTGTGAAAATTGTAAATTATCTGTGATTATGCCAATATTCAATGCTGAAATTGAGCATCTAGAACGATCAATAGGTTCTGTGATGAATCAAACCATTGGATTTAATAATATTGAATTAATACTTGTAGATGATGCTTCTACTAAACAAGAAACTATTGATTTTATAATAAATAAAGCCAATATATATCCTAATATTAAAGTAATATTACTTGAAGAAAACATGGGTCCTGGAAATGCTCGTAATAAAGGAATAGAAAATGCATCAACAGATTACATAACCTTTTTAGACCATGATGATTATTATACAAAAAATGCATGTGAAATACTATATAATAATATAATAAATGATAATGTGGATGTAGTTAGTGGAAATTATATTAATATTACTCAACGCAATGGTGAAAAAATTCAATGGACTAATTTAGGTTTAGAATATAAAACTAAAGTTAACTCAGTACTTGAAAATATAGATTTATTAAAACTATCTCCTTCAATCTGGACTAAAATATATAGAAAATCATTCCTCAAAGAAAATAATATTGAATTTTTAGGATATAAATCAGGACAAGATTTAATTTTTAGTCAAGAAGCATTATTTCATGCAAATGGAATTATATTTATTGATGAAGTAATTGTAGAATATGAAATAAGGAAAGGTGATGGAACATCCAAATCTTTGTCAGTATTTAATACTAAGGAAATATTGGTTGATTTAATGAAAGTTCATACTAAATCATATGATTTATTTTCAGAATTTTATCCTGAAAATAGGTATGTACCATTAAATGCAGTAAATTACTTAATCACTAAAAGAATACGTCTATCTAATTTAAATTATGATGATTTTAAGGACGTTGTGGTAAGTGCAAATCGTTTATTTAAATTATTCTTAGCTTGTGATAAAACAGTAAAATATGATTCATTGTATAATTTTTATAATCATGTAGCAAATGAACAATATGATTCTGCATATCATGAATATTTAAAGTTACGAAAATAACTATTTTATTATAATATGAGGTGTAATTCATGTCATTTATTGATAAAATTAAAGAAAAATTAATAAGTAAGAGTAATAGTTATAATTTTTATAAAACAAATTATAATATACTTAAATTAGAGTTAGATGAAAATAAAAAGATAATGCATAATTTAATTCAAGAAAATAATAATTATAAAATGATAAAATCTGAATTAAATGAAATTAAAAAAATAAATCAAGATTTAACCCAGCAAATCAGTGGTTTAGAAAAAGAAAATGCAGTATTATATAATGAAAATAAACTTCTAATTAAAGAAAATAGAAAACAATTTAAAGTTGATGAAAGACAAAGTCAAATATTAAAAGAATTGATTAAAATTAATGAAACATTAAAAGATAATTTTAATAATTTTAATGAAAAAAATAATGAGTTAAATAAAAAAATTGAATATGATAATGTTATATCTTCAAATAATTATAAAAATATAGAATTACTTACTAATAAAATACAATCAGATTTAGAAAAAATTTGAAAATTATTTTAAATATTACTTTTTAATTTAAAAATATTATTTCCTATTATTCTTATTTTCCTACTTATTATTAATTATTTTAAGAAATTCATCATGATTTTCAGTTATAAGTATGTTTTTCATATATTGTTTATTAATTTTATTTAAGTTATCTTCTAAATCTTTTTCTAATTCATGTTCATTAATTAATTTGTAGAAAAATTCTTTTTCTTTTTTATAATAGGTATGTCTATATTTTTCATTAATAACATCATATCTATATCTAAAGAAATTCACAATATAATTTAAAACAGATGATTTATATTCTGGATAAAATCCATTATTTAAGAATACTTCTAATATCTGATAACTTATATCAACAGAACCTAGAACAAATGGACCATCATTAGTTGTTATAGATCCTTGACGTCTAAGTCTATTATAGAAATGATTATCAACAATACCCATACGTTTTGCTTCAAAGAAAACATGATAGAAGAATGGATTATCTTCATGAATTATATTTTCTGGAAATTTAGCATTTATATTTTCTAAGAAGTTTCTTGAATATAATTTATTCACTGCACACACAGCTAATTTAAATATATCTGCAGCTGGAACATCTTTATATGTAAATATTTTATTTTTAAATTTATCCAGTTGATTTAAATCATAATACTCCTGAGTATAATATTTATTTTCTAAATCATCATAATTAATTAATTTATACATTAAAACATCCAATTTATTTTCCTTGGAGTAGTCATACAATGTTTTAAGAGTATTTTTGTCTAACCAGTCATCTGAATCAATAAATATGACATATTCTCCAGTAGCATGGGCTAAACCCACATTACGTGAAGCACCAAGTCCTTTATTTTCTTTATTTTCTATGAGTTTTACACGTTCATCTTTTTCAACAAAATATTTAATAATCTCTTTAGATGAATCGGGTGAACAATCTTCTACACAAATTATTTCAATTCTATCTAGTGTTTGATTTATTATACTATTTAAACATAAAGTTAAATATCTTTCAACATTATATACAGGAATAATAACGGACACAGCATATTTATGAGTTTCATAAGCTTTTTTACTTAGGTTATCTATTGAATTTTTTATTTTATTATATCTTTTTTCAGAATATGTATTTTTACAATATTCATCTAATTCATTTAGCATTTCATTAAATTTATTTAATTGTTCTTCATTGTTAATTTCTATAGGAATTTCTCTTTTTTCTAATTTAATAAATTCATTTATAACATCATCAATTAATTTATCAAATTGATCTTCTTTTAAATAAATTAATGTTTCATAAAATGATTTAGAATATGCTAAGAATTTGTCAAATGTTGTTAATTTATTTTCTAAGGGTATTCTGTATGCATAACTAGTTACTGGGACATGTACAAAGTAGTCTATATTATTAAGAATATTTGCTAAAAATGCCGTATCTTGACCTCTTTTTAAATTAGGAAATCTAATATTTTTGTCAGTGAATAATTCTTTTTTAAATATATTTCTATAAAAGTACCAGGGCATTCCATATGCATCTGATTTATATATTTTTAATTCATCTGTTTGTGGAAAACGTCCATTTCCATAGTGAATTTTATAGTTTTTTTCATCTTCAATATATTCTTCAAATTGAATATTTCCTCTTACTAGTGAAGCATTATATTCCTGAGCTATGTCTAATAGTTTTTCAAGAGACTTATCATCGGGAAAATAATCATCAGAGTCTAAAAATGCAATATATTCTCCTTGTGCAACATCAAGACCTAAATTTCTACAAGCACCAGATCCTGAATTTTTCTTCATCTGATATGGTTTTACTCGTGAATCATTTAGAGCATACCATCTAACCTTATCATAACTAATGTCGCTAGAACAGTCATCAACACAAATTACTTCATAATCAGTTATACTCTGATTCAAAACGGATTTAAGACAGTAATCTATATGGTCTTTATCATTGTATACAGGTATTATAATTGATAATAATGTCATGAAATCTCCCTTAAATATACTTGGTTTCTAAATATTGTGGATAGATAATGAAAATATAGTTCTTTTCGAAAAATTTAAACCATATGAATTATAATTTAAGATAATGACTAGCCACACAACAAAGTAAACTAGATAGAAATAAATCATCCATATCAAAAAAATAACTTAGAAACTATCTCAAATAAATGGTATAAAAGTTTAGAGATAAACTATAAATTTTATTTTAAAATATAATATAAATATTACCTTTAATTTTAAAAGTTTTAATACAATATTTATTATTTTGAATATATGTATATTTAGGATATTTTTTAAAAAAATAATTTTAGTAATTTTGTTATATTTTTAGTACTTATTTGCTTATTTTATTATTGTTAGATAAATAAAATTATATTCTATTTTTAACATATAGTATATTATATAATGCAGATTTATCATTTGATTTGATTTTTTCATAAATTTCTTATCATAATTGATATTTTTTTATTTTTATTAACATAATTTAGGAGATACATATTAAATGAGTAATAATGATATTCCAAAGGATTATGATCACACTAGTGAGGAAAAATTACAAGATTTATGGCAAAATGACAATACTTACCGTTTTATAGGTGATGGTACAAGACCTACATATATTATTGATACACCACCACCATATCCAACAGGAAAACTTCATATGGGGCACGTTTTAAACTGGGTTTACATGGATATTATAGCTCGTTATAAACGTATGAATAATTTTGATGTTTTATTCCCTCAAGGATGGGATTGTCATGGATTACCTACTGAGGTAAAAGTAGAAGAAATACATGATATTAAGAAGAATGATGTTTCTAGAGAAACATTCCGTGACTATTGTATTGATTTAACTCATGAAAATATTGAAAAAATGAGAATTCAAATGCGTAAAATGGGTTATTCACAAGACTGGGATCATGAATATATAACAATGCTTCCAGAAAATAAGAAAAGAACACAATTATCATTCCTTAAATTATATGACCAGGATATGATTTATCAAGATATTCATCCAATTAATTGGTGTCCTCGTTGTGAAACAGCAATAGCATTTGCAGAAGTTGAATATAAAGATAATACTACAAAATTAAATTATGTTAATTTCCCTGCAGCAGATGGGTCTGGTAATGCAACTATTGCAACAACAAGACCTGAATTATTATGTGCATGTGTTGCTATTGTAGTACATCCTGACGATGAAAGATACACCCAACTTCATGGTAAAACAATTAAACTTCCATTATATGATAGGGAAGTTAATGTTATCACTGATAAAAAAGTTGAACCTGAGTATGGTACTGGAGTAGTAATGATTTGTACATTTGGGGATAAAACTGATGTTGAATGGGTAACAACATACAATCTTGATATAATTGATGCAATTGATGAAAAAGGAGACATGCTTGAAGTAGCGGGTAAATATGCGGGTATGTCTATTAAAGAATGTCGTAATGCAATAATTACTGATTTAAAAGATGAAGGGTTCCTTATCAAACAAGAAGATGTAGACCAAAATGTAGGTTTATGTTGGAGATGTAAAACTCCTATTGAAATAATGACTAAAAAACAATGGTTTGTAGCAGTTAAAAAAATGACTGATGATATCATTGAACAAGCAAGTAGTATGAGATGGATACCTGACCATATGTATCAAAGATTAGAAAACTGGGCAAATAGTATGGATTGGGACTGGTGTATTTCAAGACAAAGAATATTTGCAACACCAATACCTGTATGGTACTGTGATGACTGTCATAATGTAGTACTTCCAAGTGAAGAACAATTACCAGTAGATCCAACAATAGACCAACCAGACCATGCATGTGACTGTGGATGTACACACTTTACAGCAGAAGAAGATGTTTTAGATACATGGATGGATAGTTCAATTACTCCATTAACAATAGCTAACTGGCCAAATCCTGGATGGGAAAAAGTATATCCATCAACACTAAGATCACAAGGACATGATATCATCAGAACATGGGCATTCTACACAATACTTAGATGTTATGCACTAACAGGTGAAAAACCATTTGATGAATTAGTAATAAATGGTATGGTATTTGGTGAAGATGGACATAAAATGAGTAAATCCTTAGGAAATGTGATAGCTCCAGAAGAAGTTATTGATGAATATGGTGCAGATGCACTAAGATTATGGTCTGCTAACAGTGTACCTGGAGCAGATGTTCCATTTGGTTGGAAAGATATTAAACATGCATATAAATTCCTACGTAAATTCTGGAATGCATTTAGATTTATTAGTATGCACTTAGATGATAATGTTCCAACACAACTAAGTGGAGATAATATAATTGATAAATGGATTTTATCAAAACTAAACAGATTAAATAAAACAGTGACAGAATCTTTTGAAGAATATAACTTTGCAAATGCTGAACAAGCAATATATGACTTTGTATGGCATGATTTCTGTGATGAATATATTGAAGCTGTAAAATACAGATTATATGAAGATATAGAATCTACAGATGATGCTAAATACACACTTAAAAAAGTAATTGAAACAGTATTAGCATTAATGGCTCCAATAACTCCATTCTTCTCAGATAATGTTAGTCAATATTTAGGAAAATCATCACTTGAATTACATCAAGGAGGATGGCCTGAAATTGATGAAACAGCAATTAGTGATGATATTGAACTTATAGGAAGCTATGCAATTGATATAATTGATGAATTAAGACGATACAAATCATCTCATGGAATACCATTAAATCAATTACTATCAACAGTTAATATATACACAGATGATGTTGAAAAAGTTGAATTCACGATTGAAGATATTAAAAACACAAATAAAGTAGAAAATATCACAGTTCAAAGTGGAAAACCTGATTTACATGAAAAAGTTATTGCAATGGAACCTGTTATGAGTAAAGTAGGACCAGAATTCAAACAAAATGCTAAAAAAATTATTGATTATATAACAAATAATAATCCTGAAGAAATAGCTCAAATACTAGCTAAAGAGGGTGAAGTAAAAGTTGGTGATGTATCATTTACATCAGAACATGTAACTACTGAATCTGAATTAGTAAGTAAAACAGGAAAAGTTGTAGATATTTTAAGAACTGAAAAACAAGACATACTTCTTGAAGTTCAGCAATAAAAAAAAATATTTATAAAACTTTTCATATCTTTTTTATATTTTTAAAAAGGAGCATAATAAATATGGATTTACAAGTTGAAAAAATAGATAAAATTTCTGGAAGTATCAAAGCTCCAGCATCAAAAAGTTATTCGCATCGTGCATTCATAGCAGCAGCATTAGCAGAAGGTCAATCAATATTAAGAGATCCATTATATTCTGAAGATACTCTTGCAACACTTGAAGCCTGTGAACAATTAGGTGCATTATTTCAAAGATATCCTGATAAATGCATAGTACAAGGTACTGCTGGGTATATAAGAACACCTGAAAACATAATTGATGTAAAAAATTCAGGTACAAGTGTACGTGTATTAAGTAGTGTAGCAGCAATAGCACCAAGAGCAAATTATACAATATTCACAGGTGATGAATCTCTAAGAAAAAGACCAATGCAAGATTTAATGGATGCTCTTAAAAACTTAGGTGTAGAAATACACTCATCACAAAGTAATGGAACACCTCCAATAATAGTAAAGGGAGGATTTGATGGTGGAGAAACAGATATTAAAGGAAATGTAAGTAGTCAATTTATTTCATCAATACTAATGGCATCACCTTATTCTAAACGTCCAGTAACATTAAATGTTAAAGGAACATTTGTATCTAAACCTTATGTAAACATGACATTAGATGTAATGAGTAAATTTGGAATAGAATTTGAATATGATACAACTAATATACCAGAATACTCCTCATATTATATTGAACCACAAACATATGAATGTGTAGACTACACTATTGAAGGGGATTATTCTTCTGCTTCATACATACTTGCAGCAGCAGCAATGATACCATCCAACATAACAATTAAAAACTTATACAAGGAATCTATGCAGGGTGATAAAATAATTGTGGATATTATCCAAAAAATGGGTGCAAAAGTAGAAATTGATGAGGGTGAAGTTCATATTGAAAGTGATGGTAACTTAAAATCTTTTGATATAAATCTAGAAAATGCTCCAGATTTATTACCAACAGTAGCAGTTCTCATGGCACAAGCAGAAGGAACATCTAAAATAACAGGTGTGGAACATGCACGTTTTAAGGAAACAGACCGTGTACATAACTGTGCAATTGAATTAAAAAATGTTGGGGTTGATGTTGAAGAATTACGTGATGGATTAATCATTAAAGGAAATCCAACTGGAGGACATGTGGATTCTCACATGGATCATAGAATGGTAATGGCATTTTATGTACTTGGACTTAAAATAGGACATATAACTATAAAAGATGCTGCATGTTACGATATTTCTTTCCCTAATTTCTTAGAAGTAATGAATAAAATCACAGAATAGGTGATGATATGGTTAAAGAAAGTATGAAAGGTAATTTTACAGAAGAAGAAATGAAGTTTATTATAGATGAACTTGAAAAAATATTTGTAAGAAGAACCTTTGAAGATCAAACACCATACGAAGTACTTATTAGAACAATTCTCTCACAACGTACACGTGATGAAAATACAGATAAAGCAACAGAAAAACTTTTCAGTGTTTATAAAACCATGGACGAAGTTGCTGAAGCTCCTGTAGAAAAAATTGCAGAACTAGTTAAACAGGCAGGTTTTTACAATGTAAAAGCAGGTAGAATAAAAGAAGTATCTAATATATTATTAGATGAATATGATGGTATTGTACCAGATACTATTGAAGAATTAATTAAATTACCTGGAGTTGGAAGAAAAACAGCAAACTGTGTTTTAGTATTTGGTTTTCAAGAAGATGCTATACCTGTAGATGTTCATGTTCATAGAATTTCAAATAGATTAGGCTTAGTTCATACTAAAGAACCTGAAGAAACAGAAGAAGTTCTTAGAGAAATACTACCTAAAGAATATTGGCTGCCTCTTAATGATTTAATGGTACAATTTGGTCAAAATATATGCAAACCAATTAATCCTCAACACATGGAATGTCCATTTACTAATATTTGTGAATTATATAATTCTGAAGAAAGTATTTAACAAATTTTCTTTATTTCTTTTTAAAAATTAATAATTATCCTCCAAAAATAACTTTATTATTATAAACTTAATCGAAACACTATTTTTCAAAAAAAGAATTATATAAAATTTTAAAATTATAAAACTCTGAAGAAAAGAGCAATGATTAATATAATGAATATTATATTGAAATATTACTAATTAAAAAATTAGATTAATTATTCCTTTTTTAAAAATAAATATAATCTACTAAAATATTAATAAATAGGATGAATAAAAAATAAATAAAGGAGTTGAAAACAATGACTTTAAATTGTGAAACAATAGATCTCAAATTAGGTAGTAAGGGTAGTGAAGTAAAAGAGCTACAAGAAATTCTCAAATACAAGGGATACTACAAACGAGAAGTGGATGGTGATTATGGGGAATATACAGAACAAGCAGTTAAAGAATTACAAGAAAATCAGGGAAATAGTCCTGATGGATGGTTTGGACCAAAAACATGCAAAAAAAATGAATCAAGAAAACACTTCAACAAGTAAAGATGAAGTAATAAAAACAATTGAAAAATATGGTGGCATAACCGTAACAGGACCTGTATCCTTATATAATAACTTTAAGAAATTCAAATATGATTATTACTATAATGACATATATCCATTATCAACTGAACTTAAAAGAATAGCAAATAATCAAGGATTGAATTGCACAGACTTAGCACAACTTTATTACACTGCTTATAAAGAAATGGGATTTACTAATGAAATACAAATTGTTCGAGGAACAGTAACATGTAAAAGTGGAAAAACATTTGGGCATGTATGGTGTAGAGTAAAAGATGATGGTAAATGGATTAATGTTGACCCATCTGCTGCAGCTGCTCATGGTTATTCATATGGTACATTAATATGTACAAATGGATATACAATAACAAATATTAATCCAAATTGGGCACTTTCTGATGATGGAAAAACATGAAATAACTAATACCAATCAAAAAGAACTTAAAAAAGTTTTTTTATTTTTATTTTTTTTAAAAGATAATTGTAATTGAAATTTAAAAATAATTATCAAAACTAATAAGTTTCACTATTTTATTAATTGTAAATTACTAAAATTATAGGTTTTTATTTATTTTAAAAAGATAAGACATGTAATTTAAATTCAAAAATAGTTATTTAATACTATTATAAAAAAAGAGTAATTAATTCTCTTTTAAAAAGAGAAATTTAATTAGAAGGTTATTTATTATAGTTTAAGATTTTTAACCTCTTCTATGAATAAGTTTAAAACTTCTTCTTGTAATCCTTCTACAAATTTCAATGATCCTGCAACTTCATGACCTCCACCATCAGCTCCAGCTTGAGGAAGTTCTTCTTGTATTTTTGTAATTACAGAGTTTAAATTAAAGTTAAAATCATTTTTAATAACTTCAGTTGCTCGTAATACTGCAAAGTCAGGACCATTTGCCAAGGTCATTATTGGTTGATCTTCACCTTTTTCTTGTACAAGTTTATCATGAACATATCCTGTTGTTTTACCAGGTGCTGGATATGTGAATTTATGTGCATATTTTTCAACATCTAATCTATTAAATTGTATACCATTTTCAAAGTACACTGTTTCAACATTAGGCATTGCTGCTTTAAGTTGTGTTTCCACTCTTTTATCAGATTCACTTATTAACACATCTAGTAATTCTTCTTGACGTTCTTTATCTTCTAATCCAAGGATGGTGTTCATTACTCCTCGTCCATTCATAAACCTTAAGAAGTATGCTTCAAAATCAATACATGTTGCTACTTTATCAAGATCTTCCCGTGAATATCCTTCTTCTTCTGCAATTTCAAGATATTTATCTACTTCCATACATTCTGCATGATCTCCTACTGCAGCAATTCCTGGGAAGTGTCTTATTTGATTACGTACATCAGGGTTTATCATTCCTGCTAATTCTACTGCTAGTGCTCCTGCTGTAAGTTGTGAGTCTCCACCTACAAGATATGGATTTACATGTATATCTACATAATCATCAATTAATGAACGACCATTTTCAACTTCTCCTGGATAGTGATGGTCAACTACAATAGATTCAATTCCATAAACTCTTGAATGTCTTAGTGCAGCTACATCTTCTTCTGTAGATCCATTATCTAGTAATACTAATAATGGGAGTTTTTGTCCATGACGTTCCATATCTTCTAATGCAAAGGATAAGTCTTTAACTACATCTTCTAATTCATAGAATGGGGCTTTACTTGGTGATCTTTTAAAGAAATGCCATTCTGCATCAGCATCATTACTTTCTTCTCTAAGTATTGGAAGTACTGCTTGTTCTACTGCAATTCCAGCACAAATACCATCCGCATCTGCATGATGACGTACAAGTATTGATCTTCCATCAAGTATTGCTCTTCTAATTGCTTTTGCAGCTTCTGCGAGTTTTGGACGTAGTTTTTGAAGAATTTCACTTTCTTCTATCATTACAGATGTATCATCAGGTGCTGCTTTTTTATCCATAGCTTCTTCGATTAATTCTTTAAGCTTATTTTCTTCTTCTTCATCGAGTTTCTCTATGGTTTCTGATTCAATTTGAATTTTTCCACTGTGGACTGATACTTCACCAAGTATTTCTACAATATCTTCTACATCTAATTCAGGATACATTCTTACTCCTGGTTCGCTGAAAGCTGCTACCCATGTGATATTAGTTTCATCACGTATTGTGAATATTGTAGGTCCACTTGTTTGTTGGATTTGAATAATTTCTCCTTGAATTGCTACATTACGACCTATGTTATCTTCAGATAAGTCTGCAATTTTTGTTCTTTTTACATTACGTTTTACTGTTATTATTTCGTAATCATTACCATATTTTATTTTAGAATAGCTTAAATCAACATCCATTTTACCTTTATGTGGTTTAATTTCTGCAATTTTTACTACTACTTTGTCTCCTACTTTTTCTTTAGGATTACGTGTTCTTAAAAGTCCATAAACACTTTTACTTAGACTTACAAAGAACCCATATTTTTCAACTCTGGTAATAACTCCTTCATAGTCATTTCCAATTTCTAAATCTTCTATTTGGCATGAAGGATTTAATACATGTACTATTGGTTTTCCACTAGTAGATGCATTTTTATTATTTTTCATATATGGTTCTCCTACTTTTTGAATAAAAAATATAATTTTTATTCTTGTTTGATAAGTTCAATCTATGAATTTATCAGGATATTGTTTTTCTAACTGGTTACGTTTATCAGTATATTGTGTTGCATTTTGCATTAATTGGTTTGATGTCTGAAAATGATTTTCAGATATTGAGAGATTATCTGGATTAATTAAGTTAATTCCACTTCTTATTTCATAAGTAGCATTTATTTTCATATTTATTTCATCAAGTGTGTAATTTAAGTATTTAATTTGAATTGAATTGTTTTGTTTCATTGCCTTATTCAGCGCTTTTTGAGTATTATTTTTAGCTTTACTATAATATTCTAAAGTTGTATCACTCTCTTTTTTAGCTTCAGAATATTTTTGTTCGTTTATACTATTAACTATTGTATTATAATGTTCATTTCCCTTTTGTAAATTTGAATTTATACTTGGAATATCACTACTTGCTTTATAATTATTACTAATATAGAATAATCCTATTATAACCAATATTATCAAAATTAAACAACTAAATATGATTTTTCTATTCATATTATTATATCCATAACTATTAGTTAAAACATTTAATATTTTTGTTTTTTTTAATTAAAATAATATTCCATACTAGTCTTATTTTTAAATGAATTGTTTGATTTTTTATTATTGCTTTAAGTAATATTCAAATAATAAATTAATTATAAATAGATTATTTTTTTAAAATTTTATCCTATTTTTTTTTAAAAAGTTTTTTTTATCAGAATAATTATAAATACTATACATATATTAAAAAATTATTGGAGAAAAAAAAGTCATGGTTAAAGTTTCAGTTATAATGCCCGTTTTCAATGGAGTAAACTTTCTAGATACATCATGCCAAAGTTTATATAATCAAACACTAAATGATATTGAATTAATTTGTGTTAATGATGGATCAACAGATAATACTTTAGATAAATTACATGAATTATCTAAAAAGTATGATTTTATAAAAATATTTAATCAAGAAAACCAAGGTTCCGGTAAAGCTCGAAATAATGGAATTAAAGAGGCAACTGGTGAATATATTGCATTTTTGGATGCTGATGATATATTTGTAGATGAAAATGCATTAGAATTAATGTATAAATATGGTACTGAAAATAATGCAGATATGGTTGGAGGTAATCTTAAAAGAGTTGCTGATGATGGTACTCTTGAAGATAATTTTAATTATAAACATAAAAATTACACCTATTTTGATAAATATGGATTTATTTTACCTGAAGATTATGGAATTCCATGGGCATTTTATAAAAATATTTTTAAAAAAGAATTATTATATGAAAATAAAATATTATTTCCAGATTTAAAACGAGGCCAAGATCCTGTTTTTCTAGCAGAAATTTTAACTAAAATAAGTAAAATTTATACAGTTCCAATAGATTTATATGGTTATAATTATTCAAATAATGGAGGAGCTAATGCAAAAATAAACTCCTATGAAAAAAAAAGTAGATTATTTTAAACATTTCAAAGAAACATTCACTATACTTGAAAATAATCAATTTAATGTAATTTCTGATAATTATAAAGAAAAATTATACGCATTTATCAAAGAACTTGATAAAAAAAATGATTCTGATTTTTTAGAAATAATAAGAAACGTTTTTAATTATAATATAAGTCTTTTTAATACAATTGATGAAGAAATATTATTTTTAAGATTAAAATTAATTAATTTAAATGATACAACAATATTTTCAAAAAATAAACATAAAATAAAAGAAGAAATATTAGCTAGTAATACTGAGAAAAATAATATTAATTATAATATTTTAAAACAATATTTCCAAATAATTTCAGAAAATAATTTTGATTCAAAAAATGAAGATTTTACTAAAAAAATTAAAAATTTAACTAATGAAAATAATCAATTATCCAATAAAATAGATAAATTAACAAGAGAAGTATCTAATTTAAAAGAAGAAAATGATGAATTAATGTCATCTATTAGTTGGAAAATTACAAAACCTCTAAGAAAACTAAAAAAATTACAAAGGTGAAATATCATGGTTGAAATTTCAGTAATTATTCCAGTATACAATGTTGAAATGTACTTAGAATCCTGTTTAAATACAATTATTAATCAAACATTTAAAGATATTGAAATTATATGTATAAATGATGGATCAACAGATAATTCATTAAATATTTTAAATGACTTCAGTAAAAATGATAAACGTATACAAGTCATATCTCAAGAAAATCAGGGACATGCTGTAGCAACCAATAAAGGAATTTCCATGGCAAATGGGAAATACTTGTTCTTAATGGATTCTGATGATATGTTAGAATTAAATGCTCTTGAAGATACATATAATTTAGCTGAAGAAAAGAATGTTGATTTTGTTTTATTTAAAGCAATAAACTATGATGATGAAAAAGGAATATATTATGAATCAAAAAATTATAATATGTTGGAATTACATCAAAAAGTTAAAGATAATATATTCAACTATAATGATATTGATGATTTAATATTCACAATACCTGTTACTCCATGGAATAAATTATATAAACGAGAATTAATTAATAAATATGACATAAAATTTCCTGAAGGATTAATATTTGATGATAATGTATTTTTTTTGGAAAGTCTTATTTAATTCAAAAAAAATCTATTTCCATAATGAATTCTTATTCAAAAGAAGATGGTATTCTAATTCATCGACAATGAATGGAGATGAAAGATATTTAAATTCTATTAAAATATATAATCTTGTATGGGATGTATTTAAAGAATTTAATTTATTTGAAAAATATAAAAAAATATTATATAAAAAAAAGATGAGTATATATCTATTTAGATATAATAATATAAAAAAAGAATACAAAGAATTATTTTTCAATGAAATGAAAAAGGACTTTATGAAAATATTTAATAATACTCAATTATATCATGATTTCATAAATAATATAAAAAATCCATTTAAACAAATATTTTTAGAGGTATTAATTTCTGAAACACATGAAGAATTTGATTACATGGAATTAAAACGAGAAAATATTAATTTAAAAAATAATCTTAAAAAGTTAAACTCAGAAAAAATACATTCAACAAAAATTAGACAAGATATATTAACATCCAATAGTTGGAAATTAACTAAATTTTTGAGGTAAAAAAATTAGTATGTAAGAAGAATTATTTTCTTATCCTTTCTCTTATTTTTCTAGGAATCAGGGACATAGCCCTAGCTAGTTTATATGATTTTGAATCTCTAATTTCATATAATACTTCTTGAGAATGTTCTAGATTTTTAACATTTTTTAACTCTTTAGGAGTTACAACATTCTTTTTATTTGATTTTAATTCCTCTTTAAGTTCTTTAATTGTTAAAGTTTCTTTATCATTAAGTTCAATAAGTATTTCATCAATGTTATCTAAATGTATTGAACTATACTTTTTTTTCCAGTGATATAAAAGATATGCTGAATAATCTTCACTTATATTTACAGGTGATGAAATAATTTCTAAATACTGATTATATTCATACTTATTTTCAAAGAAATCTTCATCATGCCCATTAATCTCTAATGAATCAAACCATTCGTCACGTAGTTTATAAAATAATTTTTCACCAATAGTTTCATCTAATGTATTAATATTCCATAAACAACTATGTAATGCATAGTTTATGAAAAATTGATAATATTCTTCATATAAATTCATATCTTTTAATTCTTGTTTTAACTTCATCAATGCATAATAGAAACAATCCCATGATTTTTCCCTAGTATTTGATAAAGAGTTATTATCATTTTTTCTATGATAATATAATGGTTTTTTAAGTATGGATATACGTCCTGCTTTAAGTAATGATGCATATACAAAGTACATATCATTAGTTGTTCTTTGTTCTTGGAATTTAAGATTATTATTTAAAATAAAACTTGTTTTATATAATTTATCCCAAGGCCATCCCATAATATTTTTAAAGATATTTGTATTAATATCTCTTCTATTAAAAACATGTTTTTTAGGGAGTTGATTCTTTTTAATAGAATATGTACATTTTTCTTCTTTTTTAGAGAGATTATCATATAAAAATGATTCATAAATACATATATCTGTATTGTAATTTTTTGCTTGATTATAAGCTAGTCGTAACATATCTTTATCAAAGAAGTCATCTGAATCTAAAAATGATAAATATTCTCCTTGAGCTAACATAATACCTAAGTTTCGAGCAACACCTGCTCCTTTATTTTCTTGATTAAATATTTTTATACGATGATCTATTGCTTGATATTTTTCTAGTATTTCTAATGAATTATCTGTTGATCCATCATTTATACATATAATTTCAATATTTTTCAATGTTTGATTTATTAATGAATCTAAACATTTCTCTAAATATTTTTCTACATTATATACAGGTAGAATAACAGAAACTGCTATGCTTTTTTTCACAAATTCATAATAAAATTCATCAGGATCTCTCATAATCCATTTAACATTATTTATTTCAATAGGTGATAAGAATTTAAATTTTAATTCATTTCTTTTATTAAATTCTTTAAATTCTTTTGAAATATTATTTATATATTCTTTTTTGTATTCAGGAGCAATTCTTTTTAATGTGAAATTTAGGTAAGTGTGATATTTTTTGTAATTATATACTTCTAAAAACTCAT
The DNA here is from genome assembly GCF_001729965.1 of Methanosphaera sp. WGK6. NCBI lineage: Archaea > Methanobacteriati > Methanobacteriota > Methanobacteria > Methanobacteriales > Methanobacteriaceae > Methanosphaera > Methanosphaera sp. WGK6. The sequence goes on from NZ_JRWK01000006.1 coordinate 105,733, forward strand.
CTTTTTTATTTTCTGAAACAAGAAAATCATAAATTAAATTATATTCAGTATTTCCACAGTATACTTTTTCAGGATTATGCACAGAAGAGTTAGGATTATCTCTACGATTCATATAAAATGTTTCAGGTAGATACATTGTTCTTTTTCCAAACACATTTGCTTTAAACCAGAAACCATTATCCTGAAATGATGCACCGGGTGTTTCATTATGTCTAATTAAATTTTCTCGAATAAAACTAGTTTTATAAATTCCACACCATGTATTCATAATAAACTTAAAAACATCCTGATTTTCAGAAGGATTTATAATAACATTATAATTCTTATCATCACGAGCTATTTTTTCATATTCTGTTACAATAGAATCATTCTTACCATAAAAACGATAAAAATCACTTTTAACAAAATCTAAATCATGTTTAACAGATACTTCATATAATCTTTCAAACATTTCAGGTAATATATAATCATCACTTTCAAGAATTGCTAAGTAGTCACCACTAGCCATATCCATTCCAATATTCATTACATGACCATAACCAGCATTATCTTTATCAATTATTTTCACACGACTATCTTTCTGAGCATATTCTTTGAGAATATTTAATGAATTATCTGTTGATCCATCATTAACACATATAATTTCAATTTCTTTCATGGTCTGATTAATAGCACTATCAAGACATTGTCTTAAGTATGTTTCAGTATTACATACAGGAACTACAACAGAAACTTTAACAGAGTTTTCAGGATTTTTATTAAAATTAATTAATTCATGTACTGGTACTTTATTATATGTTAAATCCTTTTCTTTTTTAAACTGTGCATGATTCATTATTATTTTCCTCATTTTTTTTATAATATTCTTTTATAACTGTATTACAATAATATTTATTTATCTTAACATATAAAATTTAGTTAATTAATTATATTCAATCTTTAAAATAATTCATAAAAATTAATTTATTTTTCAAAATAAGCCGTATTAAAAAGTATATCTCTTTTTTAAAAAGTTTAAAAGTAAAAATGATTTTTCAATCATTTATTTAAAAAGTAATTGTTTGAGTTCCTTTATATGTTCCAATAGAAGCATCTGCAGTATATGTTGAGCCACGATACATTATATCAATATGACATTTACTAGGGTATTTTGGCATGGGTGTTGTATCTGTAAGTGAAACTTCTCCATTAGAATTTACTACTAATGTTGTGTAACTCGTAGGATAATTTAATCGTGAATTTCCCCTATAATAGTAAGTCATCACATCAATTGTTTCCCCAGCATGTTCTGAGCCAACATTAATTGTTGCTTTTTCCCCAGTATTTGGATTACCATCTGAATAAAATTTTGCAGATTTTATTCTAAAAGCAGCAGTTGTTTGACTTGTTGATGTGGATTCTGATGAAATACTACTCTCTGAAGATCCAACACTACCTTCAGAATTAGTAGAATTAGATGAAACTTGTTTTTCAGTACTAGTATTTACATTATTTTGATTATTATCAGTTATCATTATTGCTGTTATAGATATAATTGCTGCACATAAAATAACTGTAATACATATAATTATTAAACTCTTATTTTTCATTTAATCACTTTATTTCTTTTAATAGGAAACCACATAATCTCCTTCAAATTCTGCTCTACACTTAGAACAAACACCATCTTCACCATTATAAATTATATGACCTCCACAACCAAGATGAGTATAGTTTTTAGGACCATTATGAATAGTATTACCTACAATTTTATTATTAACTTGTTGTTTAGAATTAGAACTAGAATTAGTATACATACTTGATGTATTATTAGTAGTTAATTTGTCCTGTGTTGTGTTATTGGATGTATTATTTGATATAATTACTATTGTTCCACAAATCATTATAACTAGAATAACTACAGTTATACAAATCAAAGTTATATTTCTCATATTATAAACATCCATTTTTCATTAATATATTATATTACATTTAAGATTATTACTATTTTCTATAGATATTCATAATACATTAATTTAATACTATTATCTTATAGCAGTCTAATAAACTATTTATTATTTAGTATATTGTATTGTTTAGGTATTTCTCCCTACAATTTTTTTTGATTAATCATTCATAATTATGAAAAACTTTATTAAGTTTAACATATATAATTAATGTTAGGCTAGGTTGGGAGGCTAGTGGTCTCTTGTAAGCTCAAATCCTCTATATGGAGCAACCGAAGTTTTTGGAGAGGCATATTAAATACTAATAGGCCTATTTCTGTAATGTAGAAGTCTCGTCCCGTAGGATTAGCGGTGGTAGAAGTTTAACTGTAGGGTTAAATTAAACTATCTTAACTATTTGAATGGGTCAGGTCTGGAAAGAAGCAGCTCTGTTTTAGACAACTGATGTTTATGGATTAGCGGGGTGGAGTTATGGATTTAGATAACCTATTTTTATGAGGTATGTCCATCCAATCACATGCCGTTATTAAAAAAATATTAACAGTTAATTATAAATGTAATGAAATATAAACTATAAAATAACTTGTTATGTATGTCGAGGTGGCCCAGCCTGGTACGGCGGTGGCCTGCTAAGCCACTGGGCAGATGCCCACCCGGGTTCGAATCCCGGCCTCGGCGCTTTATAAACTTTTAATTCAATTTTAAACTAATTTTAATAATTATTTTTTTTGATAAATTTTTTTTAATATTTAATTCATATACATAAATAAGTAATTAGAAAAATCTATTTTCACATGACTTTAATTAATGAGTGATTATCATGTCTGAAGAAGCAAAAAAAGCATTTTTATCCAAAATTAAAAAAGAAATCGAAGGAAAAATTAAAACAGAAACAAAAGAAATTGAAAAAATAAGAGAAGAACATGAAGAATTAATAAGAGCTTCTAATGGTTATGATGCATTTTATCATGAATTAGAACATTTTATCACAGATAGTATGCAAGATTTCTCAGTAACAGAAGAAAACCTTCCAAAATATTTTAAAAGTAATATCAACGAAGTATATCAAAACTATGTTCAAATAAAACAAGATGCTTTTGAAGAAGAAGAAACTCTAAAAAAATATATTGATAATTGTAAAAGAAATATTGGAACTAATAAACGTTCACTTAAATTCTATAGATCACAATACTTAGATAGTGATTTTTTCGAGGAATGTTTACCTTTAGTTACAATATATCAAGAAAAAATTGATTTATATAAAGAAAATCAGGAAATGACTCATAATATAATAGAAAAATTAAGAAAAATAGCTAATAAACTCAGTGATTGGAATTAAAGAAAAATATTTTTTAAAAAATAGTATAATTATACTATTTTTTCTAATCTTCTCATAGCTTCTTCTAAGTTTTCATAACTTTGAGCATAAGATAATCTAATATATTTTTCACCCATACTACCAAATGCAGCACCTGGAACAAGAATAACATCTTCTTTAACAGCTTTTTTTACAAATGCTTCAGGTGTGTCATGTTTGAAAAATACATAAAATGCACCATCAGGCATAATACAATCTAATCCCATATTATTCAATGATTCAACAACTAAGTCACGTCTTTTTCTAAATTCATTAGTCATATCTGTTACACATTGTTGTGAACTATTTAATGCCGTGATACATGCTCTTTGTGTAGGTGTATCAATACATGCTACATTATATTGATGTACTTTAAGTATTTCATCAATTATTTCATGATTACTTGCACAATAACCAATACGTAGGCCTGTCATAGCATAAGATTTTGAAAAACCATTTATTGTAACAGCATTATCTGTGTATTTTTGGAAACTATAATGTTTTTTACCATAAATTATTTTTTCATATATTTCATCAGAAAATATGATAAATTCTTTATCACTAGCAAGATCAGATATTGCTTTAATATTTTCTTTATCCATTACAGCACCTGTTGGATTACATGGTGAATTAATAATAATTGCCTTTGTATTTTCAGTTAAACTATTTTCAACATCTTCTATAGTTGTTTTAAATCCATTTTCTGCACTTGATTTTACAGGAATACTATTTGCTCCAGATAATGTAACACATTCTTTGTAGGATAAAAAACCAGGATCAGGTATGAGTACATCATCATTTGGATTTATCAGTGCTTGAATACTTGTGTACAATGCTTCACTTGCACCAACTGTAACTATTATATCATCATCAGATACATTAATATCATTATCTTTAGCTAATTTTTTAGATATTGCTTCTCTTAATTCAGGTTCTCCTTTATTTTGAGAGTAATGAGTATATTTTGTATCTAATGCATCTTTAAGTGAATCTATAATATGTTTTGGTGTATCAAAATCAGGTTCTCCAAGAGCTAAATTAATTGCTGTTGGACTAGCTTGTTCAAACATTTTACGTACTTGGGATAAGTTAATATCTTTTACTCTATTTGCTCCATATTGCATTTTTTTGTCATCTCCATTTTTTTACTAGTTACATGAGCCACAATTATAACATCCATCACTTTCACACCATGGTGTTATTTCACTGTTGTTTACTTTTTCATATTCTTTTTTAAGGAATGAATTTTTAATTCCCACATCAATTTCATGCCAGGGTAGTGTATAATTTTCTTTTTGTTTTATTTTATTTAGTTGGCCTGCTAATTTATACCAATCTTTAAAAGCTATTTTATTTCCTATTTTTAGTAGATTATTTAATTCTGCTCCACTATTTGTTAGAACATATTGTATTGTTGCTTTTTTAAGGTTTTCTTGTTTGTGTCTGTATTTTAATCTAGGACTGTATTTCTTGAATTTTTGATGTAAATCATCATAGTCAAAGTTCATGTATTGTAGAGGCGTGTGTGGTTTGGGTATAAGTGGATTTACACTTGTTGTTAGTGTATTGTATCGCACTCCTTTAGATGTGATATTACGAATAAAGTTTATTAAATTCATTACATCTTCAGTAGTTTCACCAGGAGTTCCTAAAAGAAGATACATTTTAACTTTTAGTTTAAGTGATATAGCCCTATCAATTGTATTTAATACTTGTGAATCAGTCATAGGTTTATTTAGTTTCCAGCGTTGTTTTTCTATAGTTTCTGGTGCAATAGTTATTGTTTTAAGACCACTACTTTTAAGTATTTCAAGAAGTTCATCTGAAATAGATTCAACTCTAAGAGATGGTGTTGCTATTTGAAAACCTTCTTGTGTAAGTTCCCAACATAATTCTTCAATTTTACTATAATCACTAACAGCTTCACCTAAAAGAGCAACTTTGTTATGACCTGTAACTTGTCTTGTTTTAATAGCAGTTTCTATTAAAGTATTTAAAGGTACTTCTCTACGAGGTCTATACATACATCCACTCATACAGAATCTACAACCTCTAGTACAACCACGAGAAACTTCTAAAAGAAATGCATCACTACCAAAGGCAGGTTCAAATTTTTTATCATCTGTTTTTGTAACTATTTGATAAATAGGTCTCCATGCATCTTTCATACTCTTTACTTGTTGCATTTTAACTGGTTCACCAGGTCTGTAAACCCCTGGAATATCTAAAAAATCATATATGTCTTCACGAGGATTATTTGTATCACTTCTAACATCAATAACTTGATCTAAAATAACTTCTGCATCTCCAATAATAAACAAATCTATAAATTTGGATATTGGTAATGGATTAGATGAAGCACAAGGTCCTCCAGCTATAACTAATGGATCACTACCTTTTCTATTTTTACTTTCTAATGGAATATTACTACGTTTTAACATATCTATCATGTTAAAGAAATCTTGTTCAAATTGAAGAGTAAAACTAACAATATCAAAATCAGATAAGTCTGATCTTGTTTCTATACTTTTCGTTTGAGGATAAATTACTCTTTCACAGTATATATCTTCACGAGCATTAAGATAATCATAGATTATATGATAACCCATTGAAGACATAGCCACACGATATATATTAGGATAACATGATGCAAAACGAGTAATAACTTTTCTTGGATTCTTTATAACTGTATTATATTCTTCAATCATAGAACTATTCCTTTTTATCCATTATTAATTATATGATTTGTTTTTTTTAAGTTATATTATTTTTTTATAATAATTCAAAAATAAGAAGTAGTGCTTGTTTTTATAAAAATAAAAAGAGGATTAAGAATAATTCTAATATTTTTCATTAATTTCAATAGAATTTATTGTAAGTTGATAAAGTATTTGCTTAAATTTCATGATTTCTTCATTATTTAAGAAATCACATAATTTCTCTTGCCATTCATTCTCCATATTTTCAATGTGCTGTGCTATAAGAGTACCTTTTTCTGTAAGATAAACAAAGTTTTGACGTCTATTTCTATCATTGATTTCTCTTTCAATTAATTTTTTATCTTCTAAATGTCGAACTGTTCTAGCAATAGTTCCTTCTGTTATATGAAATGCATCTGCAAGTTCTTTTTGTGTTTTCTTATCTTCATGATATAAACTCATTATAATAGGATATTCTCCTACAGCGATTGTATATGGTTCTAATTCATGTTTTAAATATATTGAATGTTGTCTACTTATTGTTGAAAATATAAAACTCACAGGAAAATTATCAATATTTTCCATTGTAAAATCAGTTGGAAGACGCATAGTACCACATTTATTGAATGTTATTATTAATTTTTATTCAAAAAAAAGAATAGTTAATAAATAAATTAATTATTTAATTTAATTATTCTTTTTAAATAACTTTCAAATACTATTATTCCTAGGATAGATCCAATTGCTGAACCAAGAACCATACCCCAATATACACCATAATGGCCCATACCTAATACAAAGATGAATAATACTGCAAATACTATGACTAATATTAATTCTCTAAATAATGTTAATACTAATGAAATTGTTCCTTTTCCTATTCCTTGGAATACATTTGCACAACATAAACCTATAGGTATAGCTACTAAGAATAACGCAACAATTCTTAATATTTCTGAAATTATTGGTCCCAGATTTGCACTTGTTGATGAATAACTAAAGAGTAATGCAAGCTGTGGAGCAAATATTTCCATTATTATTACAATTAGTATAGCTACAATCATGGATAGTTTTATTGAATAGTGACATGCTGTTTTAACTTTATCAAAGTCACGTGCACCATAAGCTACTCCTGCAACTGTAATTGCAGCTGTACCAATACCTACAGAAGTCATCATTCCTACTTGTACAATACTGAATGCTGCTGTAAATCCAGCTACTATTACAGTACTTGCAACCATTGCAATTAATGCATTTAATATTATTGATATTAATGATATGATTAATTGTTCAAGACTTGCAGGTAATGCTACTGCGATTAATTGTTTCATAATTTTGTTACTATATGTAAATGCTTGTTTGGTTAAAGTAACATATGTGTCTTTTTTAATAAACATCCAATAAATCATAAGTGCGGTTGCTACAAATGCAGATATGATTGTTGCTATTGCAGCCCCATTTACTCCTAATCCTAATGTATATATAAATATTGGATCTATAATCATATTTAATATACCTGTGAAAGCTAAAGCAATGGTTGCTCTTTTAACATCACCTTCTGCTCTTAATTCACTAGATAATATACCATTGAATATTATTGTAAATGAACCTATGATAATAATTGTTGCATATGGTTTAGCATAACTTAATACACTGCTTGCACCCATAATATTTAGTAATCCATTAAGACTTGGTAATAATATGATAGGAATAAGTATGGACAGCACTAATGCTATTAATACACCATGTAATGCACTATTACTAGCTTCAGGAGTATTTTTTGCTCCAATATATCTTGAAATTAATGAGTTAGCTCCTGCACCAAATCCATTTGCTAATCCACCAATAATTATAAAAAGAGGTGTTACAAATCCAAGAGCTGCTAATGGATCTGAACCTAATCCTGCAACCCAAATACGATCAACCATATTGTAAATCATATTTAATACTAGTGTTAAAATCATTGGCCAAGCTATTGCCCGAATAGCTACTTTTGGATCGCCTCTAATTAAATCTATTTTTTCATTCGTATGGGCTTCATCTTTTAATTCTCGTTCTTGATTCAATTTGTCACCTATT